>CAZSUK010000323.1:0-9025 GCA_964609355.1 uncultured Acidobacteriaceae bacterium
CTGACAAAGGGTCGATGCCGTTCAGCGGCAATAAGTACTTCTGGTCCGGAACCAATACGTACTCGGCGTAACCGACATCGCGAAAAATGCCGAGGGTCCTAGGCTGG
The DNA here is from genome assembly GCA_964609355.1 of uncultured Acidobacteriaceae bacterium. Classification (GTDB taxonomy): domain Bacteria; phylum Acidobacteriota; class Terriglobia; order Terriglobales; family Acidobacteriaceae; genus PALSA-350. The sequence goes on from CAZSUK010000323.1 coordinate 108, forward strand.
GCGCACAGGTTCTCTTCGCCGCTATCGCATGGGCGGCAACTGCCGCAGCCGATCCAGGGATAAACCAGGTAGTGCTCGTTCGAATCGCCCGCTACAGACCTTCCCACGATCTCGTGGCCGAGCGTAAGCGGCAGTTTCACACCGCGATCGGCGGCCCGCAGCTTCTCTCCATGGCCGAGTTCGTAGTACCCATCCAACAGGTGCAAATCGGTGTGGCAAATACCTGAGGAAACCACGCGCAGCAATACTTCAGAGCCACTTGGCTGTGGTAGCGGCAGCTCAAGGGTTTGTAAGGGTGAGGCGAACGAAACCAGACTTGCGCTCTTCATCGGGGTTCCTCTTCTGCGGGATAGAACTTCGCAGGCTGCAATAATAGAAAACGAATGATTGACTTTAAGCAAACCGTTGCTCGCGCCGGGCACAAACGGTTTTGGACTAACCTCTTCCTCATGAGTGGGCTGTTGGCCCTTATGGCAGCTCACCACCGCGCAATGGCAGAACCAACGCCCGCTGCGGTTTCAGCGTTCGACGATTACGTCCACTCCGTCGAGTCGAGGCTAGCTAAGCAGCATCAATCATCCAATCGGTTTGTTTCGCCCCCCTTGACTCCACAAGACGAACAGCGTCTGCGGAAGGGAGAGTTGATCATCGAGCCCATCACGCCGCTCACGGGTTTACCTTTGCCCGGAGCACTGCTCCATGACTGGCGTGGCACTGCTTTTGCCGCTGGAGCGAAGGCCGCGGATTTCGAGCGGTTGATGCGGAACATCAATGCCTATCCTCAGTACTTTTCTCCACAGGTGCTTCAGGCAAGATTGATCACCCAACAGGGGGATCATCTCCAGGCACTCATAAGGGTGCGGCAGAAACACGTCCTCTCGGTAGTCCTGGACACGACCTATGACATCACCTTTGGCCGCCTCGATGCGCAGCGTGGATACAGTATTTCCCGAAGCACAAGGATCTCGGAGATAGACTCGCCCGGCAGCGCAAACGAGCATGCACTCAGCCCCAGCGAAGAGCACGGCTTCCTCTGGCGTTTGAATAGCTACTGGACGTATGAGGAGCGAGACGGCGGACTTTACATGCAAATCGAATCGGTTTCACTGACCCGCTCTGTTCCCACCGGCCTCAACTGGATTATCCAGCCATTCATCGAGAAAATACCGCGCGAGTCGCTGGAGTTCACCCTGCGCTCGACCTGCGATGCGTTGCGGAAATAGAGTCAGGGCTGCAGCGGTTTGCCCTCCAGGAAGGCTGCAATGTTCTGGTTGAGGAATTTGCTATCCGCTGGGCTCGCGCCCGCTCCCGCGGGATGCCCCCAAAGCGAAGGGATCGGTAACAGAATGCAGTGAGGAATCATCGGGGCCTCGTAGCGCGCGTCGGTGACGGGGAAATACAGATCGGTCGCCGAGGGCATGTAGAGCACCTGTGCCTGGATGGATCCCAGCGCCTTTTGCAGGTCTCCGGCGAAGGCGGGACTGGCTGCTACGTCATGCCGCTCCCAGGTGTGCATCTGCAGGATGAGATTGTTAGCGTCTGCGCCAGGAATGAAATTCGTCTTGTATTTGTCCACAACCTGGGCGAAGGTGGTGCCCGCCGGTTCTTCGGATTTCCATAGCTCCTCTCGCCACCACTCCTGCGAAAAAAGCCACGCCGTCCACACCAGGGCAAAGGCCTGGATGCCTTTGACCGGTTCCTCCTTGTAGTCGCCACTCTTGAACGCCTCGTCGGTGGTCAGCGCCGTGATTTCGCTCTCCAGGCGCACGATGCCGTGACCGTAGGTTTTGGCAGTACCCGACGTCGCAACGATGCGGTCCATGTAGCCGGGATAAGAAACGGCCCATTGAAATGCTTGCTGCGCGCCCATCGAGAAGCCGATGACCGCTTGCAAATGGCGCACCCCAAGCTCCTGGGTCAGCAACTGATGCACCGCCTCCACGTTGTCGCGGATGGTGGTAACGGGAAAGCGCGGGCCGTGGAAGGGTTCCGGCGTGTTGCTGGGCGACGAGGAGCGCCCATTGCCAAACAGCTCCGAGGTGATGAGGAATTGGCGTGCGGGATCGAGGGCTTTTCCAGGTCCAATCAGCCAGTCGTAACCACGCATATCGGCCATGTAGTGAGAAGGCAGAAGAATAGCGTTGTCTCCCGCCGCGTTCAGATGGCCATAGGTGCCATAGACAATCTTCGCGGGCAGCGTGACACCGCTCTCGGTATGAAAGTTGTGAATAATGAACGTGTGCTCGACCGGCTCGGGTTTTGGGGGCGACGTTTGGGCTGAGGCCGTCAGCGAGGAAAACGTGATGAGAATGCAGGCGAGGAGTTTCATGTTGTGTGGATTGTATAGTTCGCAAAGAAAACGCAGTCACGAGCGTGCAGTGCGTTATGGTGGGGGAATGAAAATTGTTCCTCTGTCCTCAGCTATCCTTTCCTTCAGCGGGCTAGCGGTCTTGTTTCTGGTCTCTTCGCCGCTGGTTGCGCAGACGATGCCGCCGCTTAAACGTCAGGCTACCCCGGCCAAGGTGGTGGAAGAACACATGGCCGCGTTTTCAAGCTGCGACTGGCCGCGCTTGATGGCGCAGTTTCCGGATAATGTGGAGTTCTTTGGCCCGAATGGCCAGGTTGTGCGTGGAAAAAAGGCGCTGGGTGAGATGTTCGCGCAGGTGGTAAAGCCACCTTCTCAGGGAGGGACCTGCGGCCTGAACGTGGTCGCCGAGCACACCTTTGTGGTGGGGGATACGATCAATATCCAGTGGCGCGCCGACTCTCCCCTGCTCAAGGAACCGTATCGAGGAGCGGATGCTTACGAAACGCATGATGGACTCATGGCAGCCCAGGTGACCACCTGGAATCCTGCCGCGTTGAAGTGGAAAGTGCCTCCAACATCACATCGGTAACGGCGACAAGTAAATCGCATGGATTCGAAAAACCAGGATGATCGTATCTGTACCAGTCGCCGCCGCTTTCTGAAGCAGGCAGGTTCCGTGGCTATCGCGTCCCTCCCGTTGGGCACTCCCATGGTTTTTGCCGGCAGCCCGGATGCGAACCCTCCCGGGTCGCCCTCGCCGGTTATCAGGAACTCTGCTCCTTTGGCTCAGAACGCCTTTTACCTGCTTCCTCTTGGATCGGTCCGTCCCACCGGATGGCTGCGGGATCAACTACAGATTCAGGCGAAGGGCCTCAGCGGCCATCTGGACGAAACGTGGGCCGATGTTGGGATTAATAGCGGCTGGCTGGGCGGTACGGGAGAATCGTGGGAACGTGGTCCCTATTTCCTCGATGGTTTGGTGCCTCTCGCTTATCTACTTGACGACCAGCGGCTCAAAGCAAAAGCGCAAAGATATCTCGACTGGACCCTTGACCATCAGTCAGCTGACGGAATGATCGGCCCCACCAGCAATAACGACTGGTGGCCGCGCATGGTTATGCTCAAGGCGCTGGCACAGTACCAGGAGGCAACCGGGGACGCGCGCGTGATACCTCTGCTCGCCCGCTATTTCAGCTACCAGTTAGTTGAGCTACCGAATCGCCCTTTACGGGATTGGGGTAAATTCCGCTGGCAGGATAACGCTCTCATCGCACTTTGGTTTTATAACCGCACCGGGGACCCGAAGCTGATCGAGCTTGTCCGATTACTTCACAGGCAGGGCTATGACTGGCAGGCGCAGTACGCAGACTTTCGCTACACAACGCCGATGACTGCCGCCCAGATCAAGCTCGATCAGGGCAAGGGATTGGAGGACCTTGCGCTTTCCACGCACGGGGTCAACAACGGACAAGCGCTGAAGGCCGCTCCGGTATGGTCGATGGTTTCCGGCAGCGACGTGGACCGCCGCGGATTTCAGCAAATGCTGGATGCTCTGGACAAATATCATGGCCTTCCCAATGGCATGTTTTCGTGCGATGAGCATCTCGCTGGACGCAATCCGTCGCAGGGAAGCGAACTTTGTACAGTCGTCGAAACCATGTATTCGCTGGAACAATCGCTGGCGATCCTGGGGGATGCCAGAATAGGCGATCGGCTGGAACGTATCGCCTTCAACGCGCTGCCCGGAACATTCACCGACGACATGTGGGCACACCAATACGACCAGGAGCCGAACCAGGTTGAGGTGAGCTTGCATCGCAAGCCCTGGACAACCAACGGGCCCGAATCTAACCTCTACGGGCTGGAGCCGAACTTTGGCTGCTGCACGGCAAACTTCCACCAGGGATGGCCGAAGTTTGCCGCCAGCCTGTGGATGGCCTCTCACGATGGCGGCCTGGCAGCGGTGGCTTACTCCCCGTGTGAAGTGCGCACAGTGGTCGGCTCAACGCCGGTCCATTTGTCTGAAGCGACGGAGTATCCGTTCCGAGGCTTGATCCGCATCACCGTAAATCCGGCAACCGAGATTAGCTTTCCTCTTCGGTTGAGAATTCCCTCGTGGGCAGACAGCGCAGAGGTCCGTGTCAACGGAGCGCGAATCACCATAGCCAGCAACGAGGGATTCGCAACAATCGAACGTCGATGGAAAGCGGGCGATCTGGTTCAATTGCAGTTTCCTTTGCGGCCCGGGCTTACGCGCGGGTACAACGATTCCGTATCGATCGACCGGGGTCCACTTGTCTTCTCCTATCCCATCGGCGAGGACTGGGTAAAGCTACGAGACCGCGGGATGACGGCCGATTGGCAGGTGTTCCCCCGTTCGCAATGGAATTATGCTCTCGCCGTAAACGAGAAGACGATTGGGGAAGCGGCTGTGACCGAACGGCCTGTCGGTCCATCTCCCTTCTCATTAAAGGAAGCGCCGGTGACGTTGCGGGTGGAGGCGCGTCGACTGCCGTCGTGGCGAGCGATTGATGGAGCCGCGGATCCCGTTCCGCAAAGCCCGGTCACCAGCGAGGAACCCCAGCAAAGCATAACCCTGGTCCCTTATGCGGCGGCGAAACTACGGGTCACGGCCTTTCCTGTTTTGAAAAGCTGAGACTGATCAGGCCTCGACTGGAGCTTGCCTGATCGCAAAGGATTTTCGTTCGATTGCGGGCAGCCGTAGGGCGAGGGTGACAGCGCGCAAAGCCATGAAGGCCAGCATGGCGCACCATAGGCCGTGATTGCCAAAGCGCGCACGGAGCAGGATTGCGAGGCCGAGATATCCAAGCAGAGCGATCAGCATGCTGTCGCGCAGCTCGGCTGCACGAGTGGCGCCAATAAAGACTCCATCAAGCAAGAAGCTCCAGACAGCGACTAAGGGCAGAACGATTAACCAGGGGAGATACTGCCCGGCGAGCACACGAATCGCTTCCTGGTTGGTGAAGATGGCGATGATGCCTTTGCCGAACAGAAGGTACAGGAGCGAAAGGCCGGCGGCGACGGTGAACGCGGAAACCGAGCTGGCCTTGAGCACAGCACGGTAGTCCGTCACGCGTTGTGCACCGATCGCCTCGCCAACCAGCGCCTCGGTGGCGTTCGCGAACCCGTCGAGGCCGTAGCCGGCAATCCAAAGAAAGTTGATCAGCACCGCGTTGGCGGCCAGGATCGCATTGCCGGAGCGGGCCCCGGTGCGGGTGAACCAAACGTAGGCCGCAACCAGGCTCAAGGTGCGCAGAAGGATGTCGCGATTGAGGGCGAAGAGCCGGCGCAGGCTCTTCGCGTCGATCAGCTCGCTCCAGCGGACGTGGCCGGGACGAGCGCCACTGGCCAGCATGAGGCCGAGGCCGAGCATGCATCCAATCCATTCCGCACTCATGGTGGCGGTGGCGATGCCCGCGACGCCCCAGTGCCGCCATAGCACCAGGGTCAGCGCGACCACCACGTTGACAATGTTGATCGTCGCCTGCAGCAGCAAGGCTGTGCGGGCATGCTGCTTTCCTAACATGTAGCCCAGGATGGTGTAGTTGGCCAGCGCTGCCGGCGCCGACCATATCCGAATGCTGCAGTAAAGAAGCGCGTTCGCCTGCACCTCCGGGCTGGCGCCGAGCAGCGCCAATGCGCCTGAGATCAGCGGCCGTTGGATGGCGAGAAGCAGCGCCCCGATCAGCATCGCGGTGAGTAGCGCGCGGCCGAAGTGGTGCATCACCTGATCCTGATCCGCGGCCCCGTGCGACTGTGCGACCAACCCGGTGGTTGCCATACGTAAGAAGCCAAAGGTCCAGTAGATGGAGTTGAAAAAGATGCCGCCCACGGCGACGCCGCCTAGTGCGGCGGGGCCGGGCAAATGACCGGAGAGAATGGTGTCCACCATGGAGAGCAGCGGCTGGGTCAGATTGGAAAGAATGAGCGGAATCGCCAGCAGGAAGACTCGCCGGTACCAATAGGGCATTTCCATGATTTCCGGATTCAGGGTTTCACCTTCTTGAACCGCCTGGAGTTGGCTGCCGACGCACATTTCGTGTGGTGTGTGAGAACTGCAGGTCCTCCACTACTCACACACCATCTAAAGCCCCTTCTTTTTCAGCTCGTTGACGGCCCAATTAAAGCCGTGGCCCAAAAAACAGAATCCAAAACAGCTTCTCCTGGTGAAGTATGCGTCTATTGTATCGTTCAGTTGACACGACTCTGCTTTGCGGCAAAGACTGGCGCGTTCATCGGCTTTGTATCCTGGCTCGGGTTTATTGCAGCGACCCACTTTCCTCAGGGCATCTATGAGAGCCCTCCGCCTCGACTGTTCGCTATTAACAGCGGCTACTGGTTAGTGGGCTTGCTGACCATCGGCGGTCTACTGGCGATTTGGAGCTAGTGGTTTTGATCGGGCTGTTAGGCTAAGGGAAGAAACCTTTTCCAACGATGAATGAGACGATTCTGATTCACTTTTCTGGCCGGGACCGGCCTGGGCTTACTGCAGAGTTGACCGCGATCCTGGCTAGTTATGACACTTGCGTGCTGGATATTGGACAGGCAGTGGTTCATGAAACGATGTCTCTTGGCTTGCTGATCGAGATCCCACAAGGCGAGAGCTTCCGCGGACTTCAAGAGGCCCTGGTTGCACGATCCAAAGAGCTGGGCTTGCTGGTCGACTTCACTCCGATCGCCAAGACGGATCTGGAGGAGTGGATCTCGTCGCAGGGTAAGGATCAATTCATTGTCACGATTCTTGGCCGGGCCATTTCGGCAAACCACCTCGCGCGAGTGAGCGGCATTATCGCGCAACATGGTTTGAATGTGGACCGGATTGAGCGGCTCTCCGGGCGGTTGTCGCTGGCCGTGCATACCCCCGATGCGAATGCGTGCGTCGAATTCGTCGTGAGCGGAAATGCATCCTCAGAGCAGTCGATGCGCGCTGCGTTTCTCGATACCGCGCATGATCTGAAAATCGATATCGCCTTCCAGCGGGAAAGTATCTTCCGCAGAAACCGGCGGCTCTTTGCCTTCGATATGGATTCCACGTTGATCGAAGGTGAGGTGATCGACGAGTTGGCAAAGTTGGCCGGCGTTGGAGACCAGGTTGTGAAAGTCACGGAATCTGCCATGCGCGGAGAGATCGAGTTTCAGGAAAGCTTTCGGCGGCGGGTGGCGCTCCTTCGCGGGCTTCCGGAAATCCAGGTTCGCGAATTGCTTCACACCATTCCGCTGGTCCAAGGCGCGGAGCAGCTGATCGCAACACTGAAGATGCTGGGCTACAAAACAGCGATTCTCTCGGGAGGGTTTAATTTCTTTGCCCGGCATCTGCAGATGCGCCTGGGAATCGATTATGTGTTTGCCAATGATCTGGACATTGCCGATGGGGTGGTGAGCGGAATGGTGCGGACGCCGATCGTCGACGGCGCACGGAAGGCTGAGCTGTTGCGCGAGATTGTGCAGCAAGAGAACATTTCGCTCGACCAGGTGGTCGCAGTCGGGGATGGCGCTAACGATCTGCCCATGCTGGGAATCGCCGGGATGGGCATCGCATTCCGGGCCAAGCCGCTGGTGCGGCAGACAGCCAGCCATGCGGTTTCGTTTCTCGGGTTAGATAGCCTGCTCTATTTGATCGGGGTGCGCGACCGGGATTTGCCGGCATCGGCGGCTTGACGATCGGCTGTTTGAGCAAAGGCAGCGAGGAAGGCGTCGGCGACGTGCATTTCAAGGTCTTTAGGACCCTTGGCGCCCATCTTGCTGACGAACACATGGCGGTAGATCATGGGGCCGAGCAGGAGGGCGATACCGATTTCAGGATCGATGCCGCGGCGGAGGATGCCTCGCTTCTCTCCACGTTTGATCATGTCGGCCAACGCGACACGCGCGGGCTCGACTACACGTGCACGCCAGACGGACCCCATCGCCCGGTTGCGTGAAGCGTAGGCGATCATGTGCGGAGTCATTTTTTCTCGCAGGGCCTGGCGGTCGGCAGCCGGCTGATACATCAACTCAGCGATCAGGTCGGCGCGGAAGTCGCCGGAGTCGAAGACCGGCCGTTCCTCATCAAGGCCGTGCAGATAGCCCAATACTTCCAGACACAGAGCGTCTTTGTCCTGCCAGTGCTTGTAGATGGTGGCCTTGCTCACGCCCGAGAGCTCGGCGATGGCATCCATACTCGTGGCATCGATGCCGCGTTCTGAGAATAGCTGCACGGCTGCGTCCAGCACTTTCTTATGGGCTTTTACGCTCCTGGGCCTCGCCATCGTACTAGGCTTCGATTCTGGTGAAGAGATACGCTCCGGCGCTTAGAAACAGCACGGCGATCCCCGCGAGCAATGCCATGTCGAATGCCAGGCTGAAATGCCAGGTGTTGATCAGGACACCGCGCAGGCCGTCGACTCCATAGGCCAGCGGATCAAGTTTGGTGATGATGCTCATCGCCAGCGGCAGATTAGCAAGAGGGAAAAGCGCGCCGGATAGAAAGAAGATGGGCATGACGAGGAAGTTCATCACTAATTGAAATCCCTGCATGTCTTTGATGACCGAGCCGATGGCGGTCCCCAGGGCGGCGAACACAATGGCGATCATAGCCACGAAGAGAAAG
>CAZSUK010000324.1:0-3063 GCA_964609355.1 uncultured Acidobacteriaceae bacterium
ACCTACCTTGCCGCCTTTCCAGAGTGCACTCATCCCGAACATCGGGAAGGATGAAACCCAGAGTGGCTGTGCCTTGTCTCTATTCAGGCCGTTCGTGCTAGCATTTGGGGCGAAGGAGGAGTCCTATGCCCTTCATCGACATGAGTACCCTTGATGTTATTGAGCGTTTGCCGGGCTGGCATGGACGCTATTTTCACTCGCCCAGCATGACGTTCGCGCACTACGACTTTGTGCGCGGTTCGTCCATTCACGAGCACGCCCATCTCCAGGAAGAAGTCTACGAGGTGATCGAGGGCGAGCTCGAGATGACCATTGACGGTGTAGCCCAGATCGCCCGGCCTGGTTTAGTCGCGATTGTACCGGCCAATGTCCGCCACTCGGTCAAGGCTCTCACCGATGGCCGGGCAATTATTGTGGATTACCCGGTGCGGCACGATTTTATTAGAGAGGCAAATAGGTAAGCTGTTCCCGTATCACAGGTGTGTCATTGAATGACACACCTGTGATATGATTGAACGTGGTTAAGCGAGTACGCAACCGCAAGGCTGTTGACGAGATCGATCAGGTGCAGTGTAAATCCGGAAGCTTCGGTATCATCCGCGAAGAGGTGTACGTAGACGACGCTGCGGCGGTGGTGAAATACAACCTGGTTTTCATCCACCTTGGCATTTGCCAGCAGGACAACGGTAGGGTACTCGGTTACGACAATGCTCACTGGAACCATGAACGTCATTGGATGGGGACCGTGCAACCAGTTGGCTTTATCAGTTATGAACAAACCCTCCGTCGTTTCCTTGACGAGGTGGAAAGCTTGAAAGAGAAGGCATGAAAACAAGAGTCAGTACAAATGGCTTTGCTGAATTGCGAGAACGCAAACTGGCTCGCGCGCGCAGCCTGGACCGTAAGGAGCACATACCTTCAGAGAAGCGCATCAATTTCGCAACCGCGGATGAGATGCTGTCGCACATTACCCCCAAACGCGTCCGTCTCTGTGAGGTGGCAAGGGAGAAACCTCGTTCCATCACAGAATTGGCCGCTGTGCTTCGGCGCGACCGAAAAGCTGTGCATCGTGATGTCCAGGCTCTGCATGCAGTAGGGATGTTGCTTCTGCGAAAGGAACCGAACCCAGGTCACGGTCAAGTGCAGGTAGTAAAAGCGGCGGCCAAGCGGTTTCAACTAGTAGCCGAGGTGTGACGAGTGAGAAATGACTCAACGCAAATCCTGATAGACATTAGGAGATCTGCGAACCCAAAATAGACCGAGATTCTCAAGAGCACTCTCGATCGGGGCCCGAAGCTGCTCATTATATAAAATCGTTTTTACGATGGCGATTGCTCTCAAGGCTACTTAGGAGACACAAGTGAAACTTCACTCACATCTTAAGGCAGTCATCTGTAATATGCTTCCCGGGCGACGTGTGGAGGGAGAGCCCGACAGCGTCGGTATCGAGCAGATCAAGCAGGCAGTGCGTGACCGCCGCACCGGCGTCAGGTTCGAAGTTCTATGGCAGGATTTACGCTATGGCCTGCGCCAATTGCGCAGGAGCCCAGCCTTCACCGCTCTCGCTATCCTTACCCTTGCGATCGGCATCGGCGCAAACACTGCGATCTTCAGTTTCGTCAATGCTGTTCTCCTCCGTCCGCTGCCGTACCCCAACGCTGATCGCCTCACCATCCTCTGGTCCGGTTTGGGCTATTCGAATCGCGCGCCATTCTCCAGTTTCGAGCTGTATCAAATTCGCCAGCGAACGAAACAATTCGATCAGGTCACCGGCATCTGGGTCACGAACGGACCTCTTCCCGGAGAAGGTGACGCCGAGCAGGTCAAAGTGGGCGATGTCACTTCGAATTTTCTGCCTCTGCTTTGTACCCGGCCAGCTCTGGGCCGCTTCTTCGGTCCGGAAGAAGATGCGCCCAACGCAGCCAACACCATCATCATCTCTCACGGAGTTTGGGTTCGCCGTTTCGGATCCGATCCGGCGATCATCGGCAAAATAGTACGTTTTGGCAAAAAGTCCGCGGTTGTCGTTGGAGTTTTACCCCGGAATTTCCGGCTGCGTTTCCCTGACGACGCCAGTGTTCCGCCCGAAGTGGACGTATTCAGTTCAATCCCTGTCGGACCCTGGGAGCCGCAGGGGCCGGCGTTTCTTCACGTAATTGGACGGCTACGCAATGGCACCAACGCGGCAAGCGCCCAGGCAGAAGGGGATGCCATCGCCAAGCAAATCAATGCGCTCGGAGGACGATCGGAGATGGCGCACTTCCGCTTCTATGTCTTCCCCCTGCAGGCCGACGACGTCCGCGAGGTCCGCAGCACCTTGCTGCTTCTCTTCGGCGGTGTTGCCCTCGTGCTGCTTATCGGATGCGCCAATATCGCGAATCTCTTGATGGCACGCGCCCGGCAGCGCCAGCAGGAAACCACCATTCGCGCCGCGCTCGGAGCGTCGCGCGGCAGGCTTGTGAGTCAACTGTTCACCGAAAGTCTTCTGCTCGGTTTTTTCGGTGGAGTCGCGGCATTGGGCCTTGGCTGGGTCGCGATACGCGCCATCCTGGCAGATCGTCCTCCTTCGTTCGTGAACCTCGGTGACGTCAGCCTCGACTGGCGTGTTCTCGCGTTCACTTTTGCCGTAGCAATTGGCACCAGCGTGCTTTTCGGCCTCGCGCCCATGATTGCGGTACGACGCCTGGATCTGACCCGTAACCTCAAGGAGGTCCAGAAGGGCGGCTGGCGGCGCCGGCACTGGATCAATGTTCTGGTTTCCGCCGAAGTTGCTTTGGCATTCGTCCTCCTGGTGGCAACAGGTCTGCTCATGCGCACGTTTGTGAATGTCCTGCGCCTCGACCCTGGGTTCCGCGCTGACAATGTCTTCACCTTTCGCATCTCCGCGCCCGGTTACGCTCCCCTACGGCAATTGCAACAAGGGCTCCAGTCCCTTCCCGGCGTTAAATCCGCAGCATCCGTCTCCCACATTCCGCTCGATGACGCGGGAAATTGGTATGACTACTATTGGAAGGAGGGCACGCCCGCTGAATTGCAGAACACCGAAATGGCGGATCACCGCTC
>CAZSUK010000325.1:0-18113 GCA_964609355.1 uncultured Acidobacteriaceae bacterium
CTTTTGTGGTGCGCCGCAGCTATGCAGTCAGTGAAGCGCTGGCCGAGGGCATGACGGTGATCGATTACGCCCCTGACTCGCCGGTTGCTGAGGATTACCGGGTCCTGGCCAGTTGGTTGCGCAGCTTCGCTGCTGCGTCAGAGGTGGGGAACCGAGGAGTGCGCTGGACTGAGCGATGAGCTGATGCGTCTAAAGAGAATGACTGCTGCACCGGGGTGGTTCGCTGCTTTGCTTCTGCTGACGTTTGTGCCCGCTTGTCAAGCGGATGTCTCGGCTCCGACGGAAATTGAGCGCGGATTTCAGAGCATGTACAACTTGCAATTCGACCAGGCCCATCAGGATTTTGCTATCTGGGAACGGCTGCACCCGGACGACCCCCTGGGACCGGTTTCCCAGGCCGCTGGTTATTTGTTCGCGGAGTTTGCCCGCCTCAATATCCTTGAGAGCGAGCTATTCACCAACGACAAAACTTTCGAAGCGCGCAGCAAGCTTTCCCCGGATCCGCAGGTTCGAGCGCAATTCGATGGCGCCATCAGCAGGGGTGATCAGCTTGCCGGGGTGGTGCTCAAACAGCATCCCGACGACAGCAATGCGCTTTTTGCCAGGATCCTGGCCCTGGGGCTGCGATCTGATTATGTCGCCCTGATTGATAAAGAAGACTTTGCCGCTCTTCGTTATATGAAGCAGGGGCGCATTCTTGCGCAACAGTTACTGAAGCAGAAGCCGGACGAGTACGATGCTCTGCTGGCGGTGGGGGTAGAAAACTACCTGACCGGGATCAAGCCTGCCCCGGTCCGCTGGATGCTGAGCTTAGGCGGTATCGACCCCGATAAGGAGCAGGGCATTCGTGAACTGCAGCAGACCGCCGCTCACGGGAATCTCTTGAAGCCATTCGCCAAATTATTGCTAGCGGTGGCTGCGCTGCGAGATAAGAACAACGCGGAAGGATGCAATCTGCTAAACGAACTGGCGACCGAGTATCCACGCAACCCCCTCTACCGCAACAGCGCACCAGGATGCCGAGGAGCGCACTGATCCTTTGCTGCGCTCCTCCGGGGAAGCTTGTTTGTGCCAGCCCCGGGTAAATAAAATTCGGGGCTTTAGAGGCTGCGGAAAAAGTCTGGTTGTTGAAGGGTACGGGCTTTGAAAGCCCTGGTGTACAAGATCTTCTAAAAGCAATGGGCTTTAGCGTCTGAAGCAGAACTGGGCTTTGTATCAGGGCACGACTAAAGTAGTCGTGCCGTAAACGATCGAACACACCTCGGGCTTTAGCCCCTGCGGTAGTTGCCCGGTCCCGAATTTTTCAGCAGAATCTTTAGCCCTGGTGGCAAGTTCTCGCTCCGGGCCACAACCGCCCTACCCTTTGTCATCTCGACCGGAGCGTACCCGGATTTCCTACTTCGCGCTGCTAGCGACATGCACGTGTGCGGCTCTCTGTAGAGAGAGCCGCATGCAGATCCCCAACGCCACGGGTCTCCACAGGAAATCCGGGGGAGCGCAGTGGAGAGATCTCTGTGTGGATGCTCTTTCTTGGAAATGCTTTTCTTGCATAACGTAGCGCAGTTGAGGCACCCGCTGCAGTCGTTTCCTGACCAGGACTCTATCGTTTAGCCCTGCCGATCGGCACCACCTGCACGGTCGCATCGCGAATCTCAGCCAGAAAGCGATTGATGACCGACCCACGGAGAAGAATGTCAAACCGCGACCGAGCCGATTGCCCGAAAACAACGTGCGAAATGCTCTCCTGCTGCGCGAATTCAATCAACGCATCCGCAACATTCTTATCCTTGAGCACAATCACCTGCGCGCCCAACTCGCGGGCAAGACGCTGATACTCCTCCATCCGTTGATACTCTTCCGGATTCCCATGGCGCGCGTCCTCGTCCGGTGATTCAACCCGTACCGCGTACCAATTGGTAGCCAGGCGGCCGGCAATGCGTGCTCCCACCCGCAGAAGGCGTTCCGCTCCCGGGCGCGGTGAAAGACACACCATCACTTTCTCCGGGATCGGAGCCTGTTCCAGGCCTTGAGTCCGGCGATACTGCGCCGCCTGGGAACCTACCTCCTCCGCCGTGGTGCGCAAGGCAAGCTCGCGCAGCATACTGAGATTGCCTTTACGGAAAAAATTTGCCAGCGATTGCTCGATCTTTTCCGGAGCGTAGATTTTGCCCTGTTTTAGCCGTGAGCGCAGCTCGTCGACAGTCACGTCCACGTTCACCACCTCGTCGGCTCGTTTCAGAAAGCTGTCCGGAATGGTTTCGCGGATCTGTGTATCCGCTGAGCGGGAAACCGAATCGTTCAGCGTCTCCAGGTGCTGAATATTGACAGCGGTCATCACATTGATGCCGGCGTCGAGCAACTCCAGTACATCTTCGTACCGCTTACGGTTCTTCGATCCCGGCACGTTGGTGTGCGCCAGTTCGTCCACAATGGCTGTGTGCGGATGCCGGGCAAGCACCGCGTCGAGATCCATTTCCTCCAGCACAACATTGCGGTAAGGGATGGCCCGGCGGGGAATGACCTCCAGATCCTTCACCTGGTCCAGCGTATCTTTGCGGCCGTGCGCTTCGATCAACCCAATCACGACATCGATGCCTTGCTTCCTCATCAGGTGGGCATCTTCAAGCATCTGGTAGGTCTTGCCGACTCCAGGCGCGGCGCCTATATAGACGCGGAGTCTTGCCTGTTCTGGCGGGGCGGGGGAGATGTCAGTCGACAGGTCTATCATCCGATCTCAATGGGATGGCGGCTGGAAACAACGGTGGCGACGGGAAGAGTAAAGGTGAACGTTGCTCCATGGCCGAGGCGGCTCTCGACCGAAACCTGGCCACCGAGCAATTCGACCAGGCGGCGCACCAAAGCCAGGCCGAGCCCGGTGCCCTGCTCCGCCGAGGCATTGAACCGGCCAAAAATATTTGGCAGCCGTTCTGCCTCGATTCCTCGCCCGGAATCGCGCACGGAGAACTGTACTTTGTCTTTCTGCTCCTTGGCTTCGAGCAGGATCGTCCCATTTTCCGGAGTGTAGCGAATAGCGTTGCTCATCAGGTTATCCATGATGCTGCGTAAGGCGCGACGATCTCCATTCACATGGGAGAGATCGGCGAACGCCTGGATCTCTACATCGATATTTTTTTCCCGCACCTCATCCCTTGCCCGGGAGCAGGCGTCGCGAAGAATATCCATAGGCCGGAATCGATCCATGCGAATCTCGCGCCGGCCGGTATCGATTTCGGAGACCTCAATAAGATCCGACATCAGGTCGTTCAGGCGCTCCGCGTCCTCTTCGGCTCCATGAAGCACATCCGCCTGCAAGGGGCGCAACTCACCCGCGAATCCTGAAGTGAGGGTGTACAGGCTCAGGCGAAGCTGTTCCAGAGGCTGGCGCAGTTTCTGCGAGGCCACGCTGAGGAACCGAGTCTTGAAGCGATCGATATCCTGCATTTCGGTGATGTCTTCCAGCACGCTGACGGCGCCCAGCAGTTTGCCCTCGGCATCGCGCATGGGGGTCGTGCGCAGGCGATAACTCCGCTGCCCCTCGCCCAGCTTCATCGGCAACATCGCGGCTTCGTCCGCACTCGCGATGGATTGCCGCATGGAGACGGCGTCACGCACTGCGCGCAGAATTCGTTCTCCCCCCGGAGTGTTGGTCAGGGCCATGCGATCGGCGGCAGCTTCGCCCAACACCTCGCTGGCTGCCTGGTTAAGCTTTAGGACGTGACCTTTGGCGTCGGTGACGATCACCGGCTCGAAAATCGATTGCACCACTGCATCGGAAAGCTGCTGATCCAGTTGTTTGCGGCCAAATTCCGTTTCACGCAGATCGCGAAGCCGTACTGCCATACGGTTGAGCTCGGTAGCGATCGTGCCCAGGTCATCCCGCGTTCGCCACTCGATGCGCTGTTGTAATTCACCCTGGCCGATGCGGCGGGCGGCGGCGGCGGTACGGCGGATGGGCCTGATAATCGAGAACAGAAATGCGGCGGAGATCACCACACCGCCCAGGATGCAGACGGTGGCAAGGGTGGTTGCGTGGCGGGCGAGCTGGGACCGGGCCTTCACTGCCACAGCGGTGGGGATCGCCGCCTGGTGATCGAACGCGGCAGCCTGGTGCAGAGAAAGGGAATCGTGCAAGCCGAGGGCAAGCAATAGGGCGAGCAGAAGAACATAGCCGAAAATTAGTCTCTGATACAGCGTCAACATGAACCATCTCCGGATGGTCTTATTTTGCGCCATCGGCGTGCGAAACCGCTACCCGGCAAACGCGCACCCGCGCGTTAATAAATGGACAAGCGAAGCCTGTGCTTGCCTCCGCAGGCAGCACGATCCAGGTGACGCCAAAGGGCTTGAGGCGGGCCAGCCGCTGCTCATCCGTGGCGCTATTGAGATGCTCAGTGGCGTGGATGCCCTGCCACCATGGAATGGCGGCTTGAGGAAAGTTGCTGGCAATGCCGCCGTCTTTATACCAATCGGGGACCGCGCTTCTTTCCGCGCTGGCCCGAAAGCCCTGTGCATCCTCACCAGGGCTTTCAATGTAATCGTTATCGAGCGCGAAGATCGCGTTGTCAGCGGTTCCCGACCGAATCCACAGAAAGGCCTGCTGCCAGCGATTGCGTGGCGTCCGCCCCGGCCATTCCACATGATTGGATTCAGGGTAGGTGAGCCTCTGGGCCAAAAAAAGGCCGCCTGCAAGCAGCAGACAAAGCGCGATGATCGCTCGTGGGCGAAGTTTGGCCAGCAACCCGCCTGCCAGAAGCACGCCCGCGATGTAGACAAACTGGAACCCGCGCAGCACCTGCAGCCGGGCCAGGAGCAAGCTTCCGCTGCGATGCACAAAACACAGCGATACCAGGAGGGTGCCACTGCCCATGAGGGTAGCGGCAATGGCGAGGGCACGGGCACGCCACGGTGCATACTTGTTCGTGCCTGCGAACCCCAGCAACAGTAGCGGTATCAGTAATCCCGGGTATTCGTACCATTTCCAGCTAGAAAGAAAAAAATAAGACCGGCTCAGCGCCGCGCAGCTCAATGCGGCCCGGCTTAGCACTATGTGGGTGGCCCAGGTCTCGCTTTTGAGACCTGGGTTTTCCGGGCAAGCGTAAGCGATGTTAGAGTCCGCGTGATGCGTCGCGAGGTAGATAGCTGCGCATAAGACCCAACCCAGGCCATAGAACAGGCAAAGAGATAGCCAAAGTCGACGCTGGCAACCCGCAACCGTAAGAATGGCGATGGCGGAATAGACGGCCATCAATGGATGCAGAAGCGCAGCCAAAGCGAGCCAGAAGATTGACCACGCCCAGTTCTCTTCGAGCACGGCTGCGAGCGCGAAAAGACTGAGCGGCATGGAAAAAGAACGTGCCGTGACATAGGGATCCATGATGGAGAGCGAAGTGCCCGCAACCGGAAGAGTGAAGCAACAGGCAGCGAGCAATACCGCTCCCCAGCGAGCCCGGTCCGTAGAAAAGAGGTGGATCGCCACTCGCCATGAACCAAGAAGAAAGAGAAAAATCGAAGCCAGTTGGCAAACCAGCAGCAGACCTGGCAGTGGCATCCATCGAAGCAGTGGAGCAAGAAGGTGGGCAAAAATCGATAGATGGGTAGGCGATAAGGCAAAGACCGCGTCTGATAGATACAGGCCGGGATTCGCCAATTTCTTAATGCCGGCTGCGTATACGGCCCCGTCATCGGCCAGCGGATGGTAACCATGGATCAGAAGCACGACGGGCGTCAGCAGAGCAATGCTGCTGACAACCCACAATTTGGCTTTGGCTGCGGGCACTATTGCCGTTGGTAACGGCTGAGTACATCATCCAGAGACACAACCCCCTCCAGAACGCCCTTGCTGGCTCGATTCTGGATGGGCAGCACGGGCCAGCGTGACAAATACGGGATTGCGCTATCCAGCGGCAGGTCGGGGAACAGCAGCGGAACCCGATCGGGGTTGAGGGCACGCTCCAGGGGGGTGTCCGGAGTTTGGCAGCCTGCGAGCAAAGTGAAGTCGTTCCGGTTCATGGAATACCAGGTACCATCGTGAAATTTGACCAGCAATACGGGTGCGTCCGCCTGGCCCAACTGCTGCGATACCTCATGCAGGGTAGCGTTTCCAGGAAACACCGGACAAGTCACAGGACGCAAGGCATCCTCCAGGTGCAGAACCATCTCCTCGCGCTGCTCCTCCATCGAAGGCAAATCGAGTCCATCCTGATGAGTGAAGGTTTCAAGGATGGGATACGGCTGCAAACCACGCGAAACCAGGTAGGCAATCGTGTTGGCCAAAATGACTGGAAGCACGATCGAGTAGTTGCCGCTGACTTCGAGCACCATGAACACGGAGGTTAATGGAACCCGTAGAAAGGCAGCGAACAGAACCCCCATGCCGGCCAAGGCATAGGAACCGACAGAGACGTGGAAACTGGGAAAGAAAATCTTTTCGAAGGTTCCGATCGAGGCGCCCAGCATCGCCCCAATAAACAGCGTGGGGGCGAACATCCCTCCGGGGGTTCCACTGGAAAAGGAGATGGTCGTGGCCACAATCTTGAGCAAAGCAAGCGCCATCAGAAATTTCCAGGTGAACTGGCCGTGCATGGCCTGGTCGATGACGGTGTATCCGGGGCCCATCACCTGGGGAGCTCCAAAATAGCCGATGGCGCCCACAATAAGCCCGGCAACGGCCGGCTGAACATACCAGGTCCAGCGAGGAAGCCGTCGAAGGTGAGGCCGGGAGTAGCCCAGGGCTTTGGAGAAGATGAGCGACGCGATGCCGCCCGCTACCCCCAAAACGGCGTAGGCAAGAAGTTCCTGCGGTCCCCTCAGTGTGACCACAGGGATACGAAACATTGGCTCCGGACCCCAGAACCAACGCGCCACGACGACGCTTGAAATGGCAGCCAACACGATGGAGCCGAGAACGGCTGCGCTCCACCGTCCAATCACCTCCTCGACCACGAAAAGAATGGCCGAGATCGGCGCGTTAAAGGCAGCCGCCAGTCCTGCGGCAGCGCCAATGGGGGCGAACATCCGCAACCGTTCCCGGGAGAGATTCAGACGGCGGCTGACCATGGAAGCGACGCCGGCGCCAATCTGCAAAGAAGGATCTTCCGGTCCGAGCGAGAACCCGCCGCCGATGGAAAGCGCCGAAGTGATGAATTTTCCGATGACCGTGCGGAACGAGATGTAGCCGTTGTAGATATAAAGCGCGGCTTTGGTCTGGTTAATGCCGCTGCCGCGGGCTGCAGGAAAGACCAGCTGCACCAGCGCGGCGACCGCCAGGCCCACACCCGCGGGCACAAAAAACAGCCGCAACTGACCGGGCCGAGGTGCTGATCCAAGCGTGAGCACCTGGATCCAGTTGATTGCCACGCGAAAACACACCACCAGCAGGCCGGAGATGACGCCAATGAAGATGGCAAGAACAAGGAAGAGCCGCTCGTCCCGATTCGGCGCCAATCGCTGGACTTCCGCGGGGTTTGGCCGATAGCGCCTTTCCGCCGCGACCTCCACGGGGTCTACACCCGAGACCGCACCTGGAACCGGGTCGACGCCCGGCGTTTCCGTCGCCGAACTCATTCTTCCTCCACCTGGTTCGGAGCCTGGGCAATTCTCAATAGCAGGGCATCGTCCCCGGAGGGTGCTCCGCAGACTTGTTGCGTAATCAACTCAGTATCGTAGATGAGCTGAATCTGCGCCTGGGTTAACTCCGGATCTTTTTCCAGATCGGTTGCCGAGACCTTAACCGGCAATTGCTGCCATGCTTGCGTTAAGGCCACCAATGGATCGACAGGGGCAGGTTTGGCAGCAGGGCTCGGCGTGGGCTGAGCAGGATGACGCGAAAAACGAGAAGCAAAGTTTTGCAAAGGGCTGGAGTTCTTGGCAGCCGGTGCACTGGCTTGCGAGAGGTCTTTTGCCGGCCCCGCAGCCCTGTCTCGCGTACACTCCGCCAAACGCGTCATAGCTAGCTTACGGTCGGTAAGAACGCGAGCCATCCGCTCACTCGGGCGCAAACCAGAAGATGGATAGAGCGCCAGCAATCGCGTGGCTTCGTTCAGGCTGTCGCGACTCTTGGCGATAGTCGCTGACGGCTCCTTGTCAACCGCGGGACCCTCCAGCGCGTGGCTGAGATAGTGCTTCGCCTCCAGGTATCGACCCAACTGGAAAGCCGCGCTGCCGGCTCCTTCCAGGGCTTCTCTCAGAGACGGGTGACGGCGGAGGATGGTCTTGTAGAGATGCAAGGCGTCTGAGGGGTCCTGCGCCAGTTCCATTAGGCGGGCAATCTCCAGCTGGACGCTGATGTCATCTTCCGGGGCATTTCCCGAAGCGACCAGCAACTCGCTGCGGGCGCGGTCCAGCTGTTGATGCTCGATGAGGTATTTGATCATCTCAAAACGAACCTCACGCCGCCGGACGTAGCCGTCGCCCTCCCAGTTTCCGTAAATAGCCCGCTGGTAATCGTCGACGGCCTGGCTCTCGTCACCCTGGCGCACTGCCAGGCGGGCCAGTTGAAGATTGATCACGCCGCTTCCTTGCTGGCTTTCGAGCAGCGAATTGAAGTAGACGGTAGCCTCCTGAATACGACCGGCCGAGGCGAGCGCCTGGGCAAGCTTTATCTGCGTGTTGCGTTGATTTGGATCAAAGGCGAGGGCGGAACTGAGGGCGTCAATCGCCGCTTGAGGCTTGCCGTCGCGCATCGCCTGTTCGCCACGTTGCAACCAGCGGTCCGCTAATTTCGTCTGGTGCGAGGCGTAAGATTGGTAAAGATAATTGGTCGAAACGGCCAGCAGGACGGTGACGGCAAAGAGGGTGATCAGGGCCAGGGAATCTGCAAAGATCAGCCGGCGCCGCTCAATACGGTCGCTGGCGCTCAATGGAGACTTCAAGGCAAAGAACGACATCGGACCCAGTTTACTTGGAAAAAAGTCCAGGCTTCTTTATCGAAAGCCTCGCCTTCCATCATCCTACTCCGTTGGACTGTAGTGCCGGAACCGCCGGGAGTGTACTCCGCAGATGAACCAGGACAGCAAGCAGCAAAAGCTCGAAGACAAAGAACAAATCCTGCACCAGCGGCTGCGTTCCCTCAAGAGCGTAATCGTTGCCTACTCCGGCGGCGTAGATTCGGCATACCTGGCCTACGCGGCGCATGCCGTATTAGGACCGGAGATGCTGGCGGTGATCGCCGATTCCGCCAGCCTGGCTCGCTCGCAATATAGGGATGCGCAGGATTTCGCCCGCGACCACGGGATCCCCTTACGCTCGATCGAAACTCGCGAGCTTGAGCGTGAAGAGTACGCAGTAAACGGCGCCGATCGTTGTTTCCACTGCAAAGACGAGCTGTTTAGCGTGCTCGAACAGGAACTGGAACGCACCGGCTTTGAAGCCCTGGCCTATGGGTTGAACCTGGACGATGGACAAGACTTCCGTCCCGGCCATAAGGCGGCGGCACAGCACCGGGTCGCCGCGCCGTTAGCCGAGGCGGGTCTCACCAAAGCGGATGTTCGCGCCCTGGCCCAGCGCGCGGACTTGCGGGTTTGGGACAAGCCGGCCTCGGCGTGCCTCTCCTCGCGTATGGAGTATGGACGCAGGGTGACTCCGGAGGCGCTGCGCATGATCGAGCAGGCAGAAGATTCGCTTCGTGGCCTGGGGCTCAAGCGCTTCAGAGTGCGGCATCACGGCACCATCGCGCGCATTGAAATCGCAGAGGAGGAAATGGCCAGCGTGCTTCAACTGGGACGAATGAAGGCCATGGCAGCGGTGGTTCGTGCTGCTGGCTTCCGCTACGTCTCCCTCGATTGTGAAGGATACCGTTCCGGGTCAATGAATGAGGTGCTGCCCATTGAGGTGCTGACCGGCTTTCAAGGCGGTGGCCGCGGGTGACTCAGGCTATGCGGATCGGGTATCTGGAATGCTTTGCCGGGATAAGCGGTGACATGCTGATGGGGGCGCTGGTAGACGCCGGCGCACCGATCGAAGTGCTGCAGAAAACCGCAGCCTCGCTCGGCCTGGGAGCGGAATTACGCCTGTCCCGGGTAAGCCGCAGCGGAATTCAATCGACCAAGATCGATGTGATGGTCGAGGGCGAGTTGCAGGAGCCCGCCGCTGCGACGGGACCCGTTGAGCACGGGCACGACCACCATCACGATCATGTCCACAATCACGAGCCCTCGCTGCACCACCATGCGCATCAGCATGGCCGCAGTCTGCCACAGATTCGCAGCCTACTCATGGCCGCGGACCTAACCCAGCGGGCGCGCAACCTGAGCCTGAGCGCCTTCACCTTGTTAGCCCAGGCCGAGGGTCGCATCCATGGCGTTCCGATGGAAGACGTTCACTTCCATGAAGTGGGTGCAGTGGACGCCATCGTAGATATCGCCTGCTCCGCTGCAGCCGCCGATGCCCTCAATGTGGACGGATGGTATTGCTCCCCCGTCAATGTCGGTAGTGGCTTCGTCAACTGCGCCCATGGACGTTTTCCCGTACCCGCGCCCGCGACCGCGGAATTGCTCAAGAATGCCCCGGTGTACTCCGCGCACGTGCAGCTGGAACTGGTCACTCCGACCGGAGCCGCTCTGCTGCGGGCGCTGGATTGCCGCTTTGAATCCACTCCGGCCATGCGTACGCACTCGATCGGTTATGGCGCAGGCACCCGTAATCCTGAGCGCTTCCCCAACGTCGTGCGGGTCAGCATTGGCGAGATCGCGCACACACCAAGGTTCAACCCGGAGACGATAACAGTGCTCGAGTGTGCCGTCGACGACCTGAGTCCGCAAGTCCTGGCGCATACGGCGCAGCTGGCCCTGGATCAGGGTGCGCTGGACGTGATGAGCGCGCCGGTGACCATGAAGAAGGGTCGCCTGGGGACCTTGCTCACGGTGCTTTGTAAGCCTGCCGACGCAGACCGGCTGCAGCAATTGCTGTTTCGCGAGACGACGACGCTGGGTATCCGCGTGCGCGAGGAGAACCGCGTTGTTTTGGCGCGGGAGACTACAGCCGTGCAAACAGAATTTGGCGTGATTCAGGTTAAGGCCGGCTCCTGGCAGGGAGAAGAATGGAATGCGGCGCCGGAATTTGAGGATTGCCGCCGTGCGGCAGCGGCTTTCCAGGTGCCGCTGAAGACGGTCATGCAGGCGGCGCTAGCTGCATGGCGAACGCGGCAAGCAAGACCAGTCAGTACGGTGGAGGCTGGATCCCGATCATGACCAGCGAAACGATTCTCGAGATGCTGCAGCGGGTGCGGGACGGCGGCCTCCGGCCTGAAGAAGCCATGGAGCGGCTGGCAAACCTGCCCTATGAAGAAGCCGGTTTTGCCAAGATCGACCATCATCGCCGCTTGCGAACCGGGTTGCCGGAGGTTATTTATGCCGCAGGCAAAACGCCCGCGCAAGTGGGAGAAATCTTCTTTCGCATGGCGGCGATGGGCGGCGATGTGCTTGCGACCCGCGCCGATGAGGCCGCGTATGCCGCTGTAAAGGCGCTGGTTCCAGAGGCGCAATACCACCCTGTGGCCCGCATCGCTGAGCTGCGCCAGGCGCAGTCCATCAACCACAGCACAGGTTCGCTCGCTGTGCTCTGCGCCGGGACCAGCGACTTGCCGGTAGCCGAGGAAGCGGCGGTGACAGCCGAGGTGATGGGTGCAGACGTGCGCCGGATTTATGACGTCGGTGTTGCCGGACTGCATCGCCTGCTGGCGCACCGGGAAAAAATCCGCGAATCTGAGGTAGTGATTGTGTGCGCCGGGATGGAAGGCGCACTACCTAGTGTTGTGGGGGGGATGGTGGGAGCACCCGTCATCGCTGTACCCACAAGCGTAGGCTACGGGGCGGCATTTGGGGGCGTCGCAGCCCTGCTGGGAATGCTGAATTCATGCTCCCCCAATGTGACCGTGGTGAACATCGATAACGGCTTCGGCGCCGCCTATGTTGCCTCGATGATTCTGCGCCGGATCCAAGGGCAGGCCGCCCGGACGGCGGAAAGCGCCGCGCACAGCGTGAACCGCATTTAGCCGCAATCTCTCATCAAAGGAACGCGCTTTTTGGCTCTAGCCCCTCCGCCCATCGCCGGGTGCCCCACATCTCGCTCGTTTTTCGCGAGATGTGGGATTCCACCGCTCTCGCCTCGAACCTCCCACAGCAAAACAGATTTGTTCCTTAGGAGACCTGTGTGGCCTCCTCGCTACTGATTTATCAACGGGTAAGCCGATTTTCCGGTTGCCCGGCTTCGCAACATGAAGGTATCTTAAGAAACTCAGGAGAGCCATGGCATCCACTGTTTGGAAGGGCTACATCTCGTTTGGCCTGGTGTCCGTGCCGGTGAGGCTATACGCGGCTGCTCGTGCGGAGCATGTCAGCTTCAACCAGATTCACGAACCTTGCGGCTCACGGATTAAGCAACAGACCGTTTGTCCCGTTTGTGACCGGGTTGTGGAGCGGAACGAACTGGTGAAGGGGTACCAGGTAGATCGCGACGCCTATGTCCTGGTAACTGGGGACGAGCTGAAGACCCTGGAAGCTGATTCCTCTGAAGCGATGGAGATAGCTCAGTTCGTCAGCCTGAGCGAGGTAGATCCGATCTATTTCGAGTCATCTTTCTATTCGGCGCCGGAAGATCCCGGCCGTCGTGCGTACAGCTTATTGCTGCAGGCAATGGAGAAGTTGAATGTAGCCGCGATTGCCAAGGTCACGCTACACCAGCGGGAGCAGATAGTCCTTATGCGGCCGTATCACCAGGGCATCATTCTGCACACGCTGTATTTTCCAGCTGAGGTTCGTGAGATCGGTGAATACGGTAAGACTGAGAACATGACCCTGCAAAAGCCGGAGATCGCCTTGGCGGAGCAGTTTATCCAGCAGCTCACGGCGAAGTTCGAGCCTGAGCAATACAAGGATGAATATCAGCAGCGTGTCCTGGACATGATTGAAACCAAGCGAGCCGGGCAGGTAGTGGCCGGTCAGCCGCACAAGCCCAAGCTGGCTCCGGTGATCGACCTCATGGAAGCCCTCAAGAAGAGCATTGCGGAGCGGGGCAGCGGTGCTGCTGTTGCTGGTCCCGTCTCAGCTCCGGAGTTAGTGGAGCCGTCAAAGAAGAAGGCCCCAAAATCCGCCCCAGAAACCGACTCCAAGCCCGCCCGCCGTCGCAAGACCGGCTAGTTCCAATTTCGCCTGCTTCGCCCCATTCGGTCCCTCGCTGGTGAGCAGAATTACTTCGCACTTGGTCGACATATCCATAGAAGCGACCGCACATCCGTCGTTGAAAGGTACGGGCCCAGGGCCGTACATGACCCGAGGTCATCTCGAATTGGCTTAGGCCACAACGGTGAATGGGTGTAGCCCCGGACTTCAGTCCGGGGAAGCGGGTTTTCAAACCGCTTAACGCTCCCGCAGAAATTGAGGGCTTTAGCATATGTCGGGCGATATCGCCGCAGCGAACATTAGCCCCTGCCTATCCTGCCCGGTCCCAAATCGTTTGGGAAGTCCCATCGTCCCACTTGCGGCGTCCCTTCGGTCCCTCGCTGGTGAGCAGAATTACTTCGTACTCGGTCGACATATCCATAGAAGCGACCGCCCATCCGTCGTTGAAAGGTACGGGCCCAGCCCGTACATGACCCGAGGTCATCTCGAATTGGCTTAGGCCACAACGGTGAATGGGTGTAGCCCCGGACTTCCGTCCGGGGAAGCGGGTTTTCAAACCCGCTTAAAGGCCCCCGCAGAAATTGAGGGCTTTAGCCCTGGTGTATGTATTTTGCTAAATGCTGATAGGGATTTCGAGCCTGCCAGAGAACTGGGCTTTGT
The DNA here is from genome assembly GCA_964609355.1 of uncultured Acidobacteriaceae bacterium. Lineage (GTDB taxonomy): Bacteria > Acidobacteriota > Terriglobia > Terriglobales > Acidobacteriaceae > PALSA-350. The sequence continues at coordinate 13,776 of CAZSUK010000325.1, forward strand.
ATCAGGACACGACTTGAGTCGTGCCGAAACCAAATGAGAATATGTCGGGATTTAGCGCCTGAGGGCCGATTTCGTCGCAGCTATAGAATTTCTCAGCCCCGTTAAACGGCAACCACAGAAACTCTGGCAGCCAGCAAAACGAGTGCGATCCATAAAAGGTCCGCTCCCAGCAGATGCGTGATCTGCAGCCAAAGAGGAGCGAGTAGAGCGACATCCGCAACCCCGAGCGCAATCTGTAACGTCAACAGCGACAACACGCCCACCCCCAGCGCACGATCCGCGGGGCGCGAAATGCTGCGCAGCACCAGCCAGCCAATGAAGACCCCGGCAATCACAGCACTCAAGGGATGAACAATCCGCAAACGGATCAACCAATTCGCCCCGCTCGACAAGTCCTGAGCCAGGGCAGCGCGAATCGAAGTAGCGGGGAAGAGCGTATCACTCAGCGCAGCCAATGTTCCACTCACGCCCACCATCAGCGTCGCAATGAGACCGGTAACGGCCAGCGGCAACTGCCTAAACCGCACCGAGCGTCGGTTGAAACCATCACCCTTGGAAACAAAGTGTGCAGAAAGAGCAAGCGCGGCCAACAGCAGCAGTGTATTGGCCAGGTGCAACGAAAGATAAACCGCACGTGCGGGTGACCGATTCTCCGCAGTAAGCCCCAACAGAACAAGCAGGGCTCCGAGAAGTGCTTCGTTGAAGATGAGTACCGTCGCCGCGACGACGGCAATACGGGCCAGGTGTCCCTTCACCGTGCTCCGGAATACCCATACCAGCAAAACCAGGACAGCAATCACGGTGATGCCGGCGCTCATGCGGTGCCCGAGCTCGATCAGCGTAGCCAGTTGCGGATGGGTCTGCACCACGACCCCATTACACAGCGGCCAATGCTCACCACAGCCGTCGCCGGAGCTGGTGGCGCGGACCACCGCGCCCCACAAAATAGCCGCCACGTTGTAGATCAGGACTGCCCAGGCAAAGCGGGGGAGCAGAGACGAGGTACGAGAAGGTTTCAATGTCGCGCTGACAGAACTCATCGTTACCCCCTTGCTTATCTTACGCGGCCAGTTCCGTGGCGCGCATCACGGCCTTGGTGAGGATCACCCGCAGCCCGCCATCTTCTAGCTCCAGATGCCATCGATGGTGCAGCCCGCAGGGGTGGTGACTGCCCCGCCTTAGGGCGTCGCCCGATGGCGGGGAAGGGGAGCCAATCGCGGCGAAGGCTGCGTACACAACGTCGCTATCGCAGGGTCGGATTCGCGGTGCTTGGCGGAATATGATGAAATTACGATAGTTTCGGCTATTGAGGAAATGGACCCGGGCACGTCCACTCGTGACGTGACGTGCGATCTGCAGGGACCGCCGGACGCAGGACAGAAGAGGGTAGTGGCGTTCGTTGTCGGTTGTCCGCTCGATCAGCTTTACATCAGGTCGGTGAGCCCCGTTGCGAAGAAAATGATCGGGAGGAGTAAAAGCATGGGGAGACATGATCTATCGGAGCGCGTGAATCGGTTTTGGCTACGCGTGACTGAGGGCATGCAACTCAACCAGCTATGGTCGCAGTTTCGGACAGATGCGCATTCCAGCTACCGCCTATATTCCCTGGAGGTCGATTCCACGCGAGTGGAAGGCGTGGACCACACCCGGCACTTTTTGAGTGTGGGCAGCCAATTCTTCTGGGCGATTGTCGAGAAGCTCACGCCGGCACGCCGTGTGTTATTGCTGGTCGCTTTGTTCTTGGTCTTTGTTCCGGGCGGCGAATGGACGTGGCGTACAAGATCGGGAACAGTGGAAGTATTTGGTCTCGATTTTCACTTCTACGGTGGTCTTCTGATGTTCGTCCTTTTAGTTCTGGAAGTTGCAGATCGCGTTGTGATGAAGCGCGATCTGCAGATTGCGAAGGAGATCCAAACTTGGTTACTTCCGGAGAGCCCGCCCCACGTGCCGGGGCTCGAAATAGCATTCACCACCCGTCCGGCCAATACCGTTGCAGGAGATTATTATGACGTCTTTGCCCGTCCAAGCGAAGGTTCAGGAAGCGGCACTTTTCTGATTGCGATTGCAGACGTGGCGGGTAAAAGCATTCCCGCTGCGATGCTGATGGCAACATTTCAGGCAAGCTTAAAAACTCTCAGTAGTACACACGGCTCGCTCCCGGAATTAGTCGGCAGGATGAACGGTTATGCCTGCAGCAATAGCCAGAATGGCCGCCGCTTTACCACCGCTTTCATTGCCGAATTCGACCCTGAATCGCGTCGATTGACCTATGTCAATGCAGGACACAACGATCCCATACTGCGTCGTAGATCGGGCGTCATTGAGCGTCTCGGGATTGGCGGTTTGCCGCTCGGGATCATGAAAGATGCCTTCTACCTGTCAGGGAATGTAGTGATGCAACCCGGTGATTGGCTCGCGACTTTCACCGACGGCGTCATCGAGGCCGAGAACAACGTTCAGCAGGAGTACGGCGAATACCGCTTGATTACCATGCTGAACTCGGGCGTGATGCTGACTCCGGCTATGCTACTGAATAGCATCATCGTTGACCTCGACCGCTACGTGGGGGATGCACCGCAACACGACGACATTACCTGCATACTCTTGCGTGCGAGTTAGTGCACTGCCACGGAAGTTCATTGAATGAATATGTACCTTCGCGATCTCGATTTTCGATCGAGCGCATCGACACGATACCTATTCTCCTCCGTCTCGACAGCCATCACGAAGGCGCTGCGTCCAGCGACGCCGTTTTCGGCTGGGTAGCAACCCCTCGCTGGGATACGCCCTGGCGGCCTTCTGAAATTATTTGCCGAGTCGCGGTGAGGCGGAATTTTGAGCGCGGGTCTCCACGCCTCGAAAATAATTCCTGGCTGGACGCGACAAAAGCACCTTAACTTGCATCTTTAGCTGCGTGCAACAACACGACGCCTACGACAATCAGCCAGCCCCCCGGACTTTAGTCTCGGAAAGCGGATTTTTAAACAAGCTCCCTGGTGGCGAATGGACAGCTCGGCAGACTCACCACCGAAGGCCAGGGGAATCGCGGCCACGTGGAAATTTTCCGACCCCTTTCCGCGACGATGAACTTGGCTGGTGGCCCGGAAGAGCGACCACCTATGCAAAAGGCAAGATGGCCAAATTAATTAATTAAAAAATTTGGACACCTTGATAAAACAAAGGACTTAGGTCTCTGAGAGAGATCGGCGGCGAAAAATTGATAAACAACAAGAAGGCGAAATAGGCGACAAGACGGCACGTCACCGAATCGGAAGATTGAGGCGCATAAGGCGCACACCTCCTGCGCCAAGCTGGGACTTATGGGAACCAGTGTCGGTGGCAAAACTCATCGGAACCCCCTTCTTACCCGGCCAGTTCCTTGGCGCGTTGAGTTGCGCGCATGACGGCTTTGATGAGGGTCACCCGCAGACCGCCTTCTTCCAGTTCCAGGATGCCATCAATGGTGCAGCCCGCCGGGGTGGTGACGGCGTCTTTCAGGAGAGCCGGATGATAGCCGGTCTCGAGCACCATCTTCGCCGCACCGAACGTGGTCTGGGCCGCCAGCAGGGTGGCAATGTCGCGCGGCAAGCCAACCTTGACCCCGGCCTCCGCCAACGACTCCAGGATGATGTAGATAAACGCCGGCCCGCAGCCGGAAAGGCCAGTCACAGCGTCGAGGTGTTTTTCTTCGACCATCACGGTTCGCCCCACGGTCGAGAAAAGCAAAGCGGCGAGATCCAGCTGCTCCTGGTTGGCAAAGCGGCCACGGCTGAGCGCGGCAATGCCCGCCCCCAGCATGGAGGGCGTATTCGGCATGGCTCGGACTACACCGATATCCATGTCCGCAGCATGTTCAATCGCTGTCGTACGCACCGACGCAGCAATCGAAACGATCAGCTTTTGCGGTGTAAGCGCTGGACGAATCTGCCTCACCACCTCGGGAACGGTGATCGGTTTAAGACCGATCAGGATCAGATCCGCTCCCTGCGCTGCTCTGACGTTGTCGGTGGATACATCGACCCCCCACTGCGCAGAGAGCTGCCCTGCCCGGTCTTCGTGCTCTACCGTAGCCGTGATTTGCTCCGGCTCAAGAACCTTGGACTTCAGGAACGCCTGCAGCAGAATGCCACCCATCTTTCCGGCTCCCAGAATGGCCACCTTGAGGCCGGCAAGTGGTTGTGGGGTTGTGTATCCGCCCATGATGTCTCCCTTACTTTTGTGTTTTTTGCTGTGTGATCCAGCCGTCGATCCGCTGCTCAAGGTAATCGAGTGGCAGCGCGCCGGAGTCAAGTACCTGGTCATGGAAGGCGCGGAGATCGAATCGATCACCCAGAGCCT
>CAZSUK010000326.1:0-4069 GCA_964609355.1 uncultured Acidobacteriaceae bacterium
GCGCTGCAAGCTTGTTCGATGCGCAAGTGATACTTTTTAGTTCGATATGGCAAAAGAAAATCAGCGGGTTGTCCTGGTCACCGGCGCTTCTTCTGGCATCGGACTGGCTTGTGCCACGCATCTGGCGGCGCAGGGCTTTCGTGTATATGGCACTTCGCGACGGCCCAATGTGGCCTTTCAAGGCGCGGTAACCATGCTGGCGGCAGATGTGACCGACGATCGGTCGATCGATCAGGCAGTGGCCGCCGTACTGGACCGCGAGCAGCGGCTGGACATTCTGGTGAACAACGCCGGGATGGGCATCGCCGGTCCGGTCGAAGACACCTCGATCGAGCAAGCGACCCGCCAGTTTGAGGTCAACTTCTTCGGTGCCTTCAGGGTTTGTCGCGCGGTCTTGCCGGCGATGAGGAGCCAGCGGAGCGGCTACATCGTCAACGTCGGCTCCATCGGTGGACTGGTTGCGATTCCTTACCAGGCGATGTACAGCGCCTCAAAATTTGCTTTGGAAGGGCTGAGCGAAAGCCTGCGGATGGAGGTGAGGCCGTTCGGAATCCGGGTAGTCATCATCGAACCCGGCGATCACAAAACAGCCCTGACCGAGAATCGCCGGGTGGAGGCATTACCGGGTAGCCCTTACAGCGATTCTTTCCAGGCAGCCCTCGCCAAGACAGCGCACGACGAGCAAAGCGGCCCCGGTCCGGAGCAAATCGCACGCCTGCTTCACCGCATCGTAAACCAGCGAAACCCCCGGCTCCGCTACACCATAGGGCCAGCAGCGCAGCGTGCCGCCGTATGGCTAAAACGGCTCACCCCCTACAGCCTGGTGGAATACGTGATGCGCACCTACTACGGCCTGGGCGGCTGACAGCAAGCTTACTGAATGTGAATATCCCCCGACCCCGTCTCCGCCTTGATCGTCGGGCCGCCGCCATTCACCGTCCCATTAACATGATGCTTATCAGCAGACCCATGCGTCACGGTCAACGGAGGATCCGACTTCACCGATCCCGACCCCGTCTCCGCATCCAACGTGAAATGCGAATTACCCAGCTTCAGCGAAATATCACCCGAGCCCGTCTCCAGCTTCCAGGGTGCAGTAGTCGGTTGCCCACTGATCTCGAGCGTTCCTGACCCGGTCTCCGCCTTCACCGCTCCTTGTACATCGGCAAGTTTGATATCCCCGAAACCCGTGACCGCGATCACATCCCCCTTCGAGGAAAGCTGCGCATGAATCTCCCCCGAGCCCGTCTGCAGCGTCGTGGAACCCATCAAACCATTCGCGTCGATGCTTCCAGAACCAGTCTCCAATCTGGAGCCGGAACCCAACTTCTCAGCATGAATAGACCCCGACCCCGTGTGCGCCCTCGCTGTCCCGTTGATGTTTGAAAGCTGCAGGTCGCCGGATCCAGTCTCCGCCACCAGCATCGTATTGGCCGGCGTTGTGATCTCGTAATCAATCGACGCATGGTGGAAGAAATCGCCGCCATGCTCCTCGCCCACGCGGATAATATTGCCCGCCTGGTCAATCGGCGGGTGATCCGCAACTCGCGACACAGCGTCCTCAGCCGACCCTACACCCCACCAGCTGTTGCCCTTCACGTGGCCAACAATGTGCACCTTGTTATCCGAACCCTGCGACACACGGATATAGCCGGACCCGGTACTCACGCGCAGCGTCACCGGACCATTGACCGAAAGGGTGCGCTCGAAGGACTTCTCCGCGGCAAACGCAGCCGGGAGACACAGGCTCATAACTACCAGAACGCCGGCTGCCTCCTTGAAAGAGAAGCTACCTCGAATACTCATGTCACCCTTCTCAGTCTCCCTTTCGAGACCTAGGAGGCAAGCCTACTGAATGTGAATATCCCCCGACCCCGTCTCCGCCTTGATCGTCGGGCCGCCGCCATTCACCGTCCCATTGACATGATGCTTATCAGTAGACCCGTGGGTGGTCATGGTCAACGGAGGATCCGACTTCACCGATCCCGACCCCGTCTCAGCGTCCAGCGTGAAATGCGAATTTCCCAGCTTCAGCGAAATATCCCCTGAGCCTGTCTCCAGCTTCCAGGGTGCAGTCGGTTGCCCACTGATCTCGACCGTTCCCGACCCGGTCTCAGCCTTCACCGCTCCTTGTACATCGGCCAGTTTGATGTCCCCGGAACCCGTTCCGGCGACCACATCCCCGGCCGAGGAAAGCTGCGCATGGATCTCCCCTGAGCCAGTCTGAAGCGTCGTGGAACCCATCAAACCATTCGCTTCGATACTTCCAGACCCGGTCTCCAGCCTCGAGCCCGAGCCCAACTTCTCCGCGCGGATCGAGCCCGAACCCGTGTGCGCCTTCACTGTCCCGTTGATGTTCGAAAGCTGCAGGTCCCCAGACCCACTCTCCGCCACCAGCATCGTATTGGCCGGCGTCGTGATCTCGTAATCAATCGACACATGGCGGAAGAAATCCCCGCCATGCTCATCGCCCACGCGGATAATATTGCCCGCCTGGTCTATCGGGGGATGATCCGCAACCTGCGACACAGCGTCCTCAGACGACCCACCACTAAACCAGCCGTTGTGGTTGCCCTTCACATGGCCAACAATGCGCACCTGGTTATCCGAACCCGGCGACACATGGATATAACCGGATCCGGTACTCACGTGCAGCGTCACCGAACCATTCACCGAAAGGGTGCGGTCAAAGGACTTCTCCGCGGCAAACGCAGCCGGGAGACACAGGCTCATAGCAACCAGAACGCCGGCTGCCTCCTTGCAAGAAAAACTACCTCGAAGACTCATGTCACCCTCCTTTTAGGGTTGTAGATAAACAGTCTGCCCTTCGTTGAGGCCAGACAGAATTTCGGTGCGGCTGCCGTTCGCGATTCCAGCCTTTACGGCTACCCGGCGTAGTCCATTTTTGGCTTTGTCATCGGGCACATCCACGAAGGCATTCTTCTTGGCGTCGTAAACCAGGGCCTGCTCCGGCACAGACAGCGCACTCTTATGTTCCTGGCTCAGGATCTCGGCATTTGCCGTCATATTGGCTTTGATCTCCAGGTTCGGGTTGTCGATCGAAACCCGCACCTCGAAGGTCGTGACGTTGTCTTTCTCCACGCCCAGCGGCGCAATGCGCGTCACCTTTCCGGCGAACGTCTTGTTCTTGAACGATTCAATGCGGATGCGTGCTGGCTGCCCCAGGTAAACCGAAGCAATGTCTGCCTCATCCACCTTGCCATTCACATACACCTGCCGCGTGTCACCGATCGTCATCACCAGCGTGGCAGTGGAACCCAGCACCAGGATGGAGCTGACCGCGTCGCCCACTTCCACATCGCGCGAAAGCACCTCACCATCGATGGGAGCCGTCAGCGTCGTATAGCTAAGCTGCTCTTCCAGCGATTTCAGGCTGGCCTGGTTCTGCGCTACCTGGGCCTCCGCCTGCCGCAGCTTGGCCCGATCCACATCAATTTGCGCAATGGCGACATCCTTCTTGTTCAGCGCCGATAGGTAGTCGCGATTGGCATTGTCCATCCCTTGCTGAGAAACAATCCCCTCTTTTTCCATTTCCTGGTTCCGCTGCAGGGTAGCGTAATACATTGGCAGATCGGGTGCGGCTGCATCTACCTTGTCGTGCTCAATACTGGCCTGGGCACTCTTCACGTTGGCCTCAGCCGCCTGCAGCGTCGCCCTCTGCGCCTCCACCTCGGCCATAATCTCCTGCCGGTCGAGCTGCGCCAGCAGCTGCCCTTTATGCACATGCTGGTTGATATCCACGTAGAGGTTTTGCACGATCCCGCTGGCCTTGGACTTCAATTCGATCTTGGTAATGGGTTGCACCTTGCCTGTGGCGACCACACTCTGATCAATCTCCCCCCGGGTAACCTTGTCCAGGCGGCTGGGGTCGAAGTGGGTTCCGCCCCGGTGCATGCCCCACGCCACTAGGCAGCCAACCACCACCAGGCCCAGCAGGCCGCCCCATATCCAGATCCGTTTGCTCTTCCGCTGTGCGGCCACCATGCCCCCGATCTCTTTATACGCAGCCGGGCCGGGGAAGGTTCCACGGTTACCAGGCAGGTATCAT
>CAZSUK010000327.1:0-7915 GCA_964609355.1 uncultured Acidobacteriaceae bacterium
GCCATTACACGACTGTCAAGATGTTTTTTAAAGACATTGAATTCATTAGTGATTATTCACACTTGTTTACTACGAAGTGACGCTCTCTCTGAAAAATGTGTTTATTCGCTTTGAAGCTGGCGGAGCCGCGGACGACCGCCCCGGAATACGGAACAGACGCGGTGACGATTTCTATTTGGAAGGCGGAGTGCTTTGAGGGAATGATCTGGCCAGGTAGCCGCTGATCTGGTCGAACTCTTCGTCAGTGGCAACAGCTCCGCGTGCGGACATATTTTGCACCAGGCTATTCCATTCCTGCGCACTCAGCCGTTGGCTGGCCGCAAGGTCGGGTGAGTGGCATGCGGAACAGACTCTGACCGTTAGGTCGTGCCCGGGTCCAGGCGGCAAATGTGTCTGTGCCGACGCCGGCGCAGATGCGGTGACAGTAGGCGCTGCGCTCTGCGTAGCGTTCTGTGTAGGCGCAGCTAACGTGTCTGTGCTCTCATCACCCGATAGACTGAAGACCACGAGTGCATCGCTGGCCAGCGTCGCGCCTACCCCGAAACCGCCGGTAGCGACGACGGCAATGTACTGCTGGCCTTTGGCATCCGCGTAGGCGATCGGAGTTGACTCCGCGGAAGCGGGCAATTTTACTGTCCAAATCTCTTTGCCGGTTCTGGTCTCAAATGCGCGGAAGCGGGCATCATCCGTGGCGCCAAGGAACGTCAGGCCACTGGCGGTAACGATCGCGCCACCAAGGCCGGGACGTCCGGTATTTTGTTTGCCTGCAGGTAAGCTGTCGGTCACGCCCAGGGTGCTTCGCCAGGCAATCTTTCCCGTGTTCACATCCACTGCAACCAGTTGCCCCCAAGGCGTAGGGGTGCAGGGCAGGTGATTGCTGGGGTCCCAGAAGCGAACGATACCGGCAAGTGGTCCGGAGTTGCTATAGCTACCGTCTGGGTTACGAATGATTCGCATCGGCTGGGCCAGGTTGTTTGTATTGACGACAAACAAACCGAGCCTGGGGTCGTAGGCTCCGCCATAATAGTTCACTCCGCCCTGCGTGCCTGGGAGGCCCACGGTGTAGCGGTCAAGCGCGGTCGGCGTATAAGGAACCGCACCCAACAGCATGTTGTTACTGTCGACGTATTGCTCGCACCACGCTTTATGTTCGGGCGTGTCTTTGTAAAGGTTGTCACGGCTTAGCGTGTTTTGCGCCAGGGGCTCGGGCAAGAGCGGAAAGGGTTGAGTTGGCGAAGTCTGCTCCCCTGGAACATTGCTCTGCGGCACAGGCCGTTCCTCAACCCCGTAAATCGGCTTTCCGGTGACCCGGTTAAGAATGAACATCAGCGCATTCTTGTTCACCGTTGCCACCGCAGGGATGGTCTTCCGGTTTCGCTTTATATCGAACAGTGTCGGTGGCGTTTCCAGGTCCATATCCCAAATATCGTGGTGAACCACCTGGAAGTACCACAACAGCTTGCCGGTATCCGCCTTGACCGCAACCAGCGATGAGCTGAAGAGGTTGTTACCGGGGCGATCCACGCCAACGCGGTCGTTGTTGGGCGCGCCAAAAGGCATGTAGAGAATGCCGCGCGTGGCGTCGACGGTCATGTAGCCCCACACGTTCACGCCAGAACGATCTTTCCAGCTGTCGCCTGCCCACGTCTCATGCCCTGCTTCGCCCGGGCGAGGCACGGAGTGAAAGGTCCAGACCAGTTTGCCGGTGCGCGCATTCCAGGCGCGAGTATCCCCGGCGGGGCCCACGCCGCCGTTCAAGCCACCCGGACCTTCCCCCGGTCCGGAACCGGTGATGACCAGGTCCTTGTAGATCAAGGGTGGCGTAGGCAGGATGTAGCTCTTATCTTTGCCGTTGGTCATCACCTCGGGGGTCTTCAGATCGACCATCCCGTGGTCGCCGAAATCAGGATTGAGTTGACCGGTGGCGGCGCTGATGGAATACATTCGGCCACGACGAGTGCCGAAGATGATTGCCGGCCCAGCACCTTCCCCACCGGGCCAGTAGTTGGCTCCACGTACCGATGCCTGGTCGCCGTCGGGAATCTGAAACACCCACTGTTCGTGCCCGGTCGCGGCATCGAGGGCAACTACCCGGCTATACGGAGTCACCACATACATGGTGGGGCCCACCACCAGCGGCTGATCCTCCGATGGGTGCAGGCTGGTGCTGCCGGCAGGCTTCATGTGGTAGACCCATGCCACCTTCAGCTGGTTCACATTTGCGGGCGTAATTTGCGTCAGTGGGGAATAACGGGTGCCTCCAGGGTCTCTCCCCGGCATAGGCCAGTTGGCCCCTGTGTCGGGTGCGACGCCAAAACCCAGCAAGGGCAGCAACAACAGCACGCCAATCAGCCCGTGAGCCCTCTTCAAAGCGAAGCACCTTCTATGTTGAGTGTTGCGTTCAGTCTTTCCTGCACGCGTTCCCGTTCTCTTTGTCTACCGGCGCGCTCGGGGTTGAGGTAGAGCCAGCATAGTGCCGCGATCACATCGGAAGCGATCATCAAGTGGATCAGGGCAGCCCAGTTGCCGGCGGTCCTCTGCAGGATCAAGCCGCCAACAACCGGCATGACAAATCCGGCAAGATTGCCCAGCATGTTCATCGTCGCAGCGACCGTTGCTGTATATGACCCGCCGATCTCTACGCAGGCGTCCCAGGAGACGGGCATGGTGAGGTCACTGCAAAGACTGGCCAGGCCCATGCAAATCATCGCAGGGGTCACCGCCTGCGTACGCGAAAAGACAAACAACAACAGCGCAGTACCCATCAGGCCAAAGAAAGCGATCCTGCGCCGCGGCAAGCCAGCAGGCGCCAGGCCGGTCAGCAACGCGCCGACGCCTCCGAACAACAGGGGGAGCACCGACAGACCCGCCGCGTGGGCCGCCGTCAGACCGCGACCCTCGCGCAAATACGTTGGCAGCCAGGTGATGTAGAAGTACCAGGTGAACGAAACGCAAAAGTATTGCAGGCACAGAACCATTACTTCGGGCGTGAGCAGCAACGACAGCCACTTTTTCTGGCCCGAGTGGTGGGTCATCATCACGCGCGATTTCTCGAGCAATTCTTTTTCCGCATCGTTGACAGAGGTATGCTGGCGAGGGTTGTCCTTGTACCAAAGCCAAAATATGGCGCACCACACCAACCCCAGCGACGCAAAGGCCACGAAGGAGAATCTCCATCCGATCAACCCGATGCACGCCAGCACCAGCGGCGGTGTGGCTGCCCCGCCCCAGCGAGCAAAGGCCCACAGCAGGGCTTGCGCGGTGACGCGCTCGCGCGCCGGCAACCACATGCTGAGCATGCGGGTGAGGATGGGGAAACAACCCGCCTCACCTGCTCCGAACAGGAAGCGAATGAGCCACAGAGAAACAAAATTCCAGGCCGCGCCGGTCAACGCGGTAAACATCGACCAGCCCAGAACGATTTGCATCAAGACCCGGCGGACGCCGATCTTATCGCCCAGCAAGCCGATGGGAAGTTCAAATAAAGCGTAGGAAAGGCCAAAGGCCCCGAAGACCAGGCCCATCTGCGCCTTGTTGAGGTGCAGATCATGGGAGATGGGACCTGCAGCCTGGGAAATGGCAACCCTCTGCACGTAGGAGAGGATGGCGAGACCGATGGCCAGTGCGACAATGCTGTAACGCGTTCGACTCGCCTTCATCCCCAGGCCCTCTGTGGTAGAAATCCGCCCGGTCAGGGTACCAGCAAAAACGGATGCAGGGCGAGCGGTATCATCTTGGGATGAAGATTGACCTATCGGGCCGGACGGCCGTGATCACTGGAGGCAGCCGCGGTCTCGGCGAAGCCATGGCAAAATCTCTTTCCCAGGCCGGCGCCCAGATCGCGCTGGTAGCCAGGGATGTGCAGCGACTGGAGTCGGTGCGCGATGCAATCACGGCGGCGGGCGGAACGGCGGCCATCTTTACCGCCGACGTGACCCGGGAAGAGGACGTGGCCGAGGTAGCGCGCGCAGTCGCGGAGCGCTTCGGCCATGCGCAGATTTTGATCAACAACGCGGGCATCAATATCCGCAAACCGGTGGTTGATTTTCCGTTGCACGAGTTTCGCAGCGTGGTGGACTCCAGCCTGATTTCTACGTTTCTCCTGTGCCGGGCTTTTGTTCCGGGCATGAAGGGCACTGGCTACGGCCGGGTGGTGAACATGTCTTCCATCATGGGCCACATCTCGCTGCCGGGGCGTACTCCTTACTCTTCCGCCAAGGCGGGTTTGCTCGGCTTTACCCGAGCCCTGGCGTTGGAAGTAGCCGGGGAAGGAATTACCGTGAACGCCATCAGTCCGGGGCCCGTTGCCACTGAAATGAACGCGGTCATCATCAACGATCCCGAAGTGAATGCCCAATTCCTGGCCAACATGCCCATTGGGAGATGGGGCAAGCCGGAAGAGATCGGCGCACTTGCCTGTTATCTCTGCTCGGAGTTGGCCGGGTTCGTGACGGGGACCGACATCGTGATCGACGGGGGCTGGACCGCTAAGTGATGGAGCGGAAGAACTCGTGAGCGCCCGGAAGGAGAAACTGCGGTCCCACTACTACGCTAGGATCGAAGAACATTTCCAAGAAGGAGCATCCACACAGAGATCTCTCCACTGCGCTTCGCTTCGGTCGAGATGCAAAGGGGAGGGTGGCTCCTCCATCGAGAAAAGCTGCTGAACAAACACGGGCCTCAGCGATACCTGGGCCACCACTCAAAGTCTGGCAGTGCAGCTTTATTTTCGACGGAGGAGCCATGGACCTTGGGCCCACCCAAGGTGATGAAAAACGGCTTCTATTCAGCAACGACTCTCTCTGGAAGCGCCACCCTCCCCTTTGTCATCTCGACCGAAGCGAAGCGCAGTGGAGAGATCTCTGTGTGGATGCTCCTTCTTGGAAATGTTCTTCGACAGAGCGTTTCTTTTTCGGGTACTCGCGCCACCGACATCGATGATTTTTCTACGCGTACATGCCGGCACGCTTATCTCTAGGCTCATGGTCCGACGATTCGCTGGCGGCCAACACCGCCGCGGCCAGCTTCGATGGTTGAGAGGGAGAGATAACGACATGCGGATTGTGGAGCACATCGATGACTCGTACGTACAATCGGTTGCGCACCTTGAGACGCTCCGAGGCCCGGGTTACGTAACGTATCACCAGGTCGACTCCCGCGCCGGCAGGACGCAAATCCATCGACGAGCTCGCGCTGGCATGGCTCATGCCGCTGTGCCGCGGAACCCGCTTCCATTCCTGCTCCGCGAGCCGGGCATCCTGCTCTGTCTCTTCCAGCACCGCTTTGTGAATGAGCGCGACCTTGGCGTATGTGTCCGCGGATTGTGGAAGACTTACGGAAATCTCATCCCACATCCATTGCCCAATGGTAGAAAAATTAAAGTACTGGCCCGTCACCGCGTAGTTGTTGATGAAGGTTGCGCGGCGCCCGGTGGGATGTCCCTTGTCAGCCCAGGCACGGTTTTCAAGGATCGTGGTTCGGAAAAGATTGATCTCAATCACCTCGCCGGCGACACCATTAATCTCCACCCAGTCACCCACACGGACTCCACTTTTTCCCATGAGAATGAACCAGCCGAAAAACGCCACAATAAAGCTTTGCAGGGCGACGGTAAGGCCTGCAGTCGCCAGACCGAGGATGGTTGATATCTGGCTGGGCACACCGAAGGTCACCAACAGCAGACAGATCGCACCAACCAGCTGCACAGTGAGTCGCAGAATAGTGCGCAGGGTCTGCATACGCCGCCGGTCCAGTGCGCGTCGCTCCAGCACCGCCGCCCCGGCAGACTCCAAAAGGAGGGCGCAAATCAAAATAAACGCAATGGCCGCCAACGAGCGCATGGCCATGTGGGCGACGATGCGGTGCTGCAGCATCACCTGGTTTGACCACTTGCTGTAAACTCCCGCGAGCTGCTGCTGGGTTTGAATGCGGTCGTCGTAAATGCTAAGAAGCTGGCGCTGTTCCCTCCTCTGCTGCAGGCTGGCAAGCCTGGCAGCGCTTGGCTTGGCTGCATTGCCGGCCGCAGCATCCGAGCTGGCCTCCGCCTTGGCTTCTAGCGGATTGTGCTGCGCTGTCAAACTAGCTGCATCCAAATGCGCCTGCTCGATCGCCTGCTGGATCAATTGGTGACGACTGCGCTGGCTGAACCAGGCCTCAACCCGGTGTGCAAGGGTGCCATACTGGCGGGTAGAAATAACCGCCATCTGGCTGTCGCCCCCCGACTGCGCATTCATCTTGCTCATAGCGGCTTCGTGGGCCGCAAGCTCCTGCTGGATCTTAGTGCGTACGTCGCCCGAGGCCCGCGCGAGGTCATGCTCGGCATCGTTCAGCTCATCCTGGTCAAGTGCGAGTTGTGCCTGAGCGATTTTCAAGTCGTCCTGGGCGGTGCCCGGTGTCTGGGTTAAGCTCTGCACCTGCGCCTGGTCGTCTTTGAGGGTCGCCTGCAGCTGTGCCACTTTCTGGGTAAGCTCCAACGCTTCCCCCGTAGGCACGGCGCGCTGTTCGCCGGCCTGGCGCAAAGCGGCTGCAAACGCCTGGTTCACATCGTGATCGGCTAGCCGTTCGGCCTCATGCGCAAACTCTTCTTCTTCCTTGCTGACGGCGAGCGGCGCAAGCGCCTGGGCAATCTGCCAGGGATGCAGATCGACGGCCGTTGTCTGCGCCGTGGCAGCCGGACCGGGCTGTGCTTTTCCTCCCTTCAGAAAGGGCAAATGAGCCATCGCATCCCGCGTGGTCCAGGAAAAGATCAGGCACATTACCAGCAAACCGAGAAGAACAAGCAGTGAAAGGAACCTGGCCGGGCCAAGCATGCGTTGGAGCGCGGTATGCTCCCCAGTTCTGGAAGGCGCCAGGTTGGTTGCCATGGCGCAATTCTGACAGTTCACCCGGGTTTGCCGGTAGACCTCAGGAGTTGTAGCCGGACGCCTCTCATCCGGCAACAAATGCTGCGCATTTCTACTTGACCGGGATCTTTATACTCGAAGCGCATGAACCGCCGCGATTTCATAGCCCGAAGCGCTCTTGCCGGCGTCGCACTGGCCGCTCCCACAACGTTCGCTGACACCTCGCCAGCGCAGGTAAGCGTACGCATCGGTCCTCCATTGTTTACCATCGCGTCCGATTTTCCAGGCCTTGGTTATGAGATATCTTCCGTGGCCAGATCTGGCTTGCTGGGCCCAGCGAATAGTACCTATGTTGAGTTGGTGCGGACACTCGGTCGTGAAGGTGTGGTGCGAGTGGGCGGGAATACCGCAGACTACGCCCGGTACATGGCGACGGCTAAACCCGTCTCCAGTCCCTACGGAACCATGGTGAATGATCGCGCCCTCAAAGAGTTGGGCGGGTTCCTCGAGGCCACAGGATGGAAATTGATCTGGGCATTGAACTTGGGCAGCGCTACAGAGGAAGATGCGGTTGCCGAAGCGAAAGCGGTGTCCGCAGTGGCGCAAAACCGGCTGCTGGCCTTCGAGATTGGCAACGAACCTGACCTGTTTTCCCACGAGAAGCATCGACCGCCAGGCTACGGCTATGAGCAATGGCTGGCGGACTACCGCCGCTACAAGACAGCCCTTCGCGCCCAGCTCCCGGGAATTCCATTCGCAGGTCCGGACGTCGCGGGCAAAACCGAATGGGTCAGCCGGTTTGCCGTCGACGAGGGCAAAGACATTGTTCTGCTCACGCACCACTACTACCGCGAAGGACAGAACCCTGGGAGTACGATCGCGAAGTTGTTGGGAGTGGACCCGAAGCTTCAGCCGCAGCTCGATCAATTGCACGCTGCCTCACAGCGCTGCGGCGTGCCGTATCGAATATGCGAAGTGAACTCTTTCTCAGGCGGTGGCCGGCCCGGAGTGAGCGACACCATGGCTTCGGCCTTATGGGTGCTCGACTACATGTTCACTCTTGCGACGAACAA
>CAZSUK010000328.1:0-18105 GCA_964609355.1 uncultured Acidobacteriaceae bacterium
TTCCGTCAAGAGCGAACTCTACACCAGTGGCTCGCTTTCCCTTTAAGGTGAGCTTGGTCACCAATGCGTGCGTGAGCACAGTCAGGTTCGGCCGGTCCATGTAGGGGAAGACATAACTTCGAAAGACAGATAGGCGCTTTCCATCGCGCACGTTCACATCGATAATAGAGGCCCCGCCGGCGCCTTCCATCAGGCGGCCATTGTTGCTGTCGAAAGCTGGCATCCCGATGGAACGCGCTGCCTCCACCATAGCCGGAGCGATTGGATTCGGGTCAGGCGCGGACTGCACGAAAACCAACCCGCCGGTTCCGCGACGCGCGGGGTCTGGTGCTCCTTGCCAGTCTTCCACCCGGCGGTAGATGTTGAGTACGGACGCATAGTTCCATGCCGTCTCGCCGGACTCGGATGCGAAGAAATCCCAATCGTTCTTATGTCCGCGTGCCCAACCCATCGTATTGACGCTCGATCCCCCGCCGAGCCTTGCCCATACTTAACGGCATGGAACGTCCTTTGAGATGTGGATTGGGTTGATCCACAAACTTCCAATCGCGCTCGCTCCCGAGGTTTTCAAACCAGCGAGCCGCTTCTGTCACGCTTGGCACCTCGTCGCTGCCGCCTGCTTCGAGCAAGAGCACGTTGACGCCGGGATTTTCGGCCAGGCGGCGGGCAACTACTGATCCGGAGGAACCTGACCCACAGACGATGAAGTCGTAGTGCGACTTTAGATCGTCCCCGAGCTTCCGCTGGTTCACACGAACGTGGTCGGCGAAATCTGCCGCTGATTGTTTTCCATGATTCAAACTCATATGAATGTTCCTTTCCGATGTGAGGCACTTAGCGCAAAAGCAACGGTTCCCTGGCGCATCGATTGCTCGATCCTCAAGGTGATGGTTATGTTGTTTGGCCTGGAGAAGCTGGTTCTGGAAAAGCAGAACTAGCGTTATCGCCTATCCTCTGTTCGCGATGACCTGCACATTGCAGAATTCTTTGAGCCCATCTTCGCTGAATTCAGTGCCAATTCCTGAATTCTTATGACCGCTGAATGGAATGTTGGGGTGGAGATTGAGGTGTTGATTGATCCAAACCATCCCAGCATCCAGCTGACGTGCAACGGCGTCCAGTGACTCAGGATCTGTACCCCATACAGAGGCTCCAAGGCCATATGGGGTCCCGTTGGCCAGCCGGACGGCTTCGTCGAGGTCCTTGTACTTGATAACGGCCCGCAAGGGTCCAAAGTTTTCTCGGGTTATGTAAGCCGCTTCCGCAGGAGGATTGTCCAGGAGGGTGACGGGAAAAAACAGGCCGGCGCCCTGCGATGGAACTTCCCCTTGATAGAGGACCTGAGCCTTCGCCTCTTGAATCTCTTTCCATGTTGTTTGCATCCGAGCGAACTGGGGACGGTTCTGTATAGGGCCCAGGGTGGTCTCCGGATCAAACCCGTCGCCGAGTTTCTGATGTTGAGCACAGGATATGAGCTCTTCCGTAAGAGCTTGATAGATGCTCTCGTGCACGAAGAGGCGTTTGAGGGTGACACACCCCTGGCCACTGAGTAGGAACATGCTTTGAAACAGATACTGGGCGATTGCCTGAGGATCGGCGTCCGGAAGGACAATACCAGGATCGTTCCCGCCTAGCTCAAGGGTCAGGTGCTTCAGGGTTGGAGCGGCGGATGCGAAGACCTTGCGTCCGGTTTCCGAAGACCCTGTGAAGGAGACCTTTTGGAAGTCCGGGTGGGACGTCATCCAGGGCCCAAGGTCATCCCCTCCGCTGATCACATTCAAAACGCCGGGCGGAAGGATCTCACGAATGTAGTCGGCGGTTCGAAGTACCGTAAGAGGAGTAAAGACCGCAGGCTTGAGGACAACGGTGTTGCCGGCCAGCAGAGATGGGAGCACTTTGGTGAATGACAGCAAGAACGGAAGATTCCACGGACTGATCGCGGCGACAACACCGAGTGGAACATAACGCTTTGTGATTTGTCCGACACCAGTTTCGTTCCATGTCGAATCTGGGAGTTCCATCTGGAATAACGCCGGAGCATAAGTCTCGAAAACCCACGCGATCTCGAATTGCGCGATGCTATAAGGCCGGCCGTTTTCCGCTGTCAGGATCGTGCAGAGTTCATCAGTATGTGTTTTGAGCTCTTCCATGGCGTCTCGAAGAAGATCCCTTCGCTCGTTCCAGGTCTTGCTGCTCCAAAGGGGAAAAGCTGCTTTTGCAGCCTTGACTGCCTGGTCGAGACCAGCTTTCTGGGTGTCGGTCACGCTTGCGAGTTCTTCTCCGGTCACAGGATCGGAGATCTGTATCCGTTTTGAAGAGTCGATTCGTTGGCCGTTCACTATGTTCGGAAACCCTGCGGTCAGGCGAGCCCTTTTTAGCGCTCGCTCGCGATTGGGATGGGCTATCGATGGGAGAGTTGCATTTGAGTTCATACAAAAGGTCCTTTCGCCAAGACTCGGTCTGAGATCACGGGTTGTGGGTTAAAGTGGCTTCCAGTTGGGGTTGTATTGTCTCGTTGAACGAATCGGTTTTCTCTTTTGGTGTTCCTCCTCATTCAACCTAGAACTTCGTCAGCATTCTGCGAATCTTGCTCACATCTCGTCGCGATTACCGGGCTGGCCAATCGTTCTAAAGACATCAGAATCCATCTGGCGGTACGCCATGTTCGCTTTTATCCGTAACGTTTCAATTCATCTGGAAATTTCTGTGACGGTGGTGCGATTTGGTCCAGAGGAACTCCCTGTGTGAATCCGCACCGCAAGCGTTAGAGGTTGTGGGTTGGGCAGCGCTCTGTTGCAAAGACTGAGGGATTATCAGGGAGTTGGAGAGCTGACAGGCGGCTGGGACGATCTTATTCGTCAGCGCTATTTCATCTTCTTAGGCGGGCCGCGGGGAAGGACGGCGTTTGCCTTGAAGGGTCCTATTTGGACTTGCTGGAGCTTTCCGTGCGAATGCGATAGAGAAGGTATGCGACTACCGCGATATTGATTAGGAGCACCAGGATCTTAACGATTGTCGGATGGCGGTGTATCTCCCAAACCTCAAGCGGGACAAGGGAAGCCGTGATCACGACGGTGAACCACTCAGCCCAATGCTTTAACATCCAGAGGCCAATGCCCTCGGTCAGGAACAGGGCGGCATAGACAAAACTGCCCAATCCGAGGTCTTTGATTCTGTTGGGAGGAATGTTTGCGGCTTTGCTAATAGCGTAATCGACGAATCGGTTACCAGGGGCCAGGCCCAGCCTTGCGAACCAATGGTCTAAAGTCGTCGCCGCGTCATTGTGCATCAGCCTGAGGATGCCGATGCCGGTCACAATCAGGACAGAGGCCTTGAAGAATTTGAATAACGCGATCAGCCGGAGCACCCGGCTTTCTGAGCTCGTCATCGGAATGCCATGGCTCCCGGCAGATGAACGACGTCATCCACACGGGAGCATAGCATATACCGTAAGACGTCTCAGTTTGACGGATGGGTCGAAGAGTAGAATCCCGTGAGGCTTGCTGTTCCGAGAATCTGGCCCTGCTCTCCGGCACGAATTAGTCCGTGATAGAGCGTTTCAGCGTTGGTGGGAAAATTTGCAGAACCCGGTAGGCGGAGCGTCGTGCCGAGCGCATACACCGTAAAGACATAGGTGTGGGTGTCAGGCGTAACATTCGCCGGCGGGCACGGCCCGTCGTATTGCTGTCCGAGATCGAAGTCGTTTTCCACCTGCATGCCGAAGGAACTGCCGGCTTTGCCGGCATTTTGAGGAAGCTGCGTCACATTGCCGCCGATGTTGTACATGCCCCAATGCGTAAACGAGGCGGTGGTATCGTACAGGACCACCACAAAGGATTGTGTTCCCCTGGGAGCGCCCGTCCAGGAGAGCTCCGGCGACTCGTCACCCCCCGCCGCGCCGTTGATAGAGCAAGTGTTCACTCCACTGACCTGGTTATTCAAGATCGTGGAGAGAGGAAGAGTGCTGCCGTTGGAGAAGGTTGTGCTGTGTAACTCGAACTGTTGCTGGGCCGGAGCGCTGGCCGGCAATATACCCAGCGTAAGTGAAACACTTGCCGCCAGAGCGATTCGCTTGCCGAGATTCGCGATCATTGGATTTCCTTATACCTCACTTGTTATGGGAGCTACTGCGCACACTTCTATCAACCCCATTGCTTGAGGGTCAAGTGAATATTGAGGTAAACAGGTGCTTCAGTTACCTACCATGGCGGTGGTTTTTGAGTTCTTATAACTTTGGCCGCCTGACAGGTGTTCCTGCAGGACTTCAAGGAATTTTGCGAGCCATGCCGGGTGTGCGGTCCACGCCGGGCCAGTGACAAGTACTCCGTCAACGACGGCTTCTGTAAAACCCACGGAGACAAACTGGCCGCCGGCGCTTTCCACCTCCGGGGCACATGCCGGATAGGCACTCACTCTCTTACCTCGGAGCGCTCCGGCAGCAGCCAATAGTTGTGCTCCGTGGCATAGTGCCGCGATAGGTTTGCCGGCGTTGTGGAAGTGTTTCACTAAATCGACGACCTTCGCATTGAGGCGTAAGTATTCTGGCGCGCGGCCGCCGGGAACGATTAGCCCGTCGTATTCGGAGGGCTCGATCTCCGCGAAGGTTGCGTTGAGCGTGAAATTATGGCCGCGTTTTTCCGAATAGGTTTGGTCGCCTTCAAAATCGTGGATCGCGGTGCGCACGAACTCGCCCGCTTTCTTGTCCGGACAAACGGCATGCACTGTGTGCCCCACCATCTGCAATGCCTGGAAGGGAACCATCACTTCATAGTCCTCGACATAGTCGCCGGCTATCATGAGTAACTTCGCTGTTTTCATAAGTATCTCCCAGCGGATTCCATAGGATAGAGCGTCCATGGAAATCCAAATTCGGGGGCGCGGTCGCAACCGGAAGGACGCAGCCCGTAATCCCAATACCGGACATGATACATATTCCCCTCTTCTGTGGCATCCAGTCGATATCAATAGGCAAACAGTTTCAGTCTTTGACAAACGTGCGAATGGATCAATAGACTTTCGCTCCATTGAGCCGTTTTCATTCAGATCCACGGTCACCCCGAAGGGAGTGCCTCCATGTTCAATGTCTTGAAGTCGATCAGGATTCACCGTCGCATCTCCAGACCCGCCGCGTTGTGCCTCTCCCTGGTGGCAACCCTGGCCTCGGCACAGAACGCAACCGATGCCATCAAGAGCGGCTTCGAAAACCCACCTGAAAGTGCCCGCCCACGGGTTTGGTGGCATTGGATGAATGGCAACATCACACAGGATGGCATCAAACTCGATCTGGAGTGGATGCACCGTGCCGGCCTGGGTGGTTTCCAGAACTTCGATGCGGCCCTCTTCACTCCCCAGGTTGTCGACAAGCGTCTCGTCTACATGACGCCCGACTGGAAGCAGGCATTTAAATACGCCACCACCCTGGCTGACCAACTTGGACTGGAGGAAGCCATCGCAGGCTCTCCTGGATGGAGCGAGACGGGCGGTCCCTGGGTACCCGCAAGGGAGGCGATGAAGAAATACGTCTGGAGCGAGACCCGCGTAGAAGGCGGTAAGCCCTGCACCTGTTCTCTCGCACCTCCGCCTTCAAATACTGGCGCCTTCCAGAACCTGCCCATCGAAGATCTGGGCAACATTATGGGAGAAGTCTTCAACGCGCCCCAATATTACGCAGATTCCGTCGTCATCGCCTATAAGGAAGCTGAGACGGACGTGCCGCTCTCGTCGTCTCACCCTACCATTACGAGCAGCGGCGGCACGATTGATGCGGCATTGCTGAGCGACGGCGACCTGGTCAAGACAGTGGCCCTGCCCATGGCCAAAGAAATGGGTGGCAAAGCCTGGATTCAATACGAATTCGCACAGCCGCAGACTATCCGCGCGCTCACCATCGTAGCCGGCCAAAAATCGCCCATGGATGCGTTCCTTCCACCCGGAGGCGAAAGCGGTCGAGCACTCGAAGCCAGCGACGACGGTCAGAACTTCCACGTCGTGCTCGATTTTCCCCTGGGCGGCTCCACCGAACATACCCTCTCCTTCGCACCCGTCACAGCCAGGTACTTCCGCGTCACCTTCAAGACCGAGCCCGTTCGTCCCAATCCATTCGCGGATATGGGAATCCCAAGCGCACCGCCGCCCTCCGATCACCTTATCTCTGAATTAGTTCTGCACCCTGGCGCGCGCGTGAACCGCTTTGAGGAGAAGGCTGCCTTCAACCCGATATGGGACCTCTACCCGCTGGCGACTCCCGAGTTCCAGCAACAGGATGCCATCCGAAAGGGCGATGTCGTCGACCTGACCAGCAAGATGCGCCCCGACGGCACGCTCGTTTGGACCCCGCCCGACGGTCGCTGGGTAGTTTTGCGTTTCGGCTATTCGCTGCTTGGGATTACGAATCATCCGGCGACCAAGGAGGCCACCGGCCTGGAGGTGGATAAGCTCAACTCCGGTTACGTGAAGAATTACATGAACGGATATCTGGACAGCTATCAGCAGACGGTCGACGCGGGCATGATCGGCAAGCGCGGCATCCGCTACGTCGTCACCGACAGCTGGGAGGCCGGGGCGCAAAATTGGACCGACAACATGATCGAGGAGTTCTGGCGGCAGCGCGGTTACGATCCTCGTCCCTGGATGCCTGTCCTCACTGGCCGCATCGTTGAAAACGCACAGGCGAGCGACCAGTTCCTTTGGGATCTGCGCAAAACCATCGCCGACCTAACCGCCGAGGAACATTATGGCCAGGTAGAGGCTTCTCTCAAGCAGCGCGGCATTGGCCACTACGGCGAATCGCACGAAGTGGGCCGCGCCTTTATCGGCGATGGCATGGAAGTGAAAAAGCTCGACGACATCCCCATGAGCGCCATTTGGGTGCAGAAGCCGGGCGTCAACAAACCAACCTACGGATATAACGCCGACGATCGCGAATCCGCCTCGGTGGCCCACATTTACGGACAGAACCTCGCCGCCGCTGAGTCTATGACCTCCTGCGATGCCTCGACGGCCTGGGCGTGGTCACCAGCCACGCTCAAGCCCACCGTGGACCAGGAGTTCCTTAACGGCATCAACCGCATCGTGATCCACGAGTCGGCCCATCAGCCGCTGATCGGTAAGGCGCCGGGGGTGACTCTCGGACCTTGCGGACAGTGGTTCAATCGCAACGAAACCTGGGCCGAGCAGGCCAACGCCTGGACCGGATACCTGGCGCGCAATTCGTTCCTGCTGCAACAGGGCAAATTCGCGGCGGACGTGATCTATTTCTACGGTGAGGACTCGAACCTCACAGCCCTGTTTGCCGATTCTGCCCCCGACGTTCCGGCCGGCTACAACTTCGATTACATTAACGCCGACGGGCTCATTCACGAACTCAGCGTCGCGGCCGGCAACATCACCACCAGGTCCGGCATGAGCTATCGCGTGCTGGCTCTGGACAAATACAGCAAACACATGTCGCTCCCGGTTCTGCGCGCTCTCTCCAAGCTGGTGCAACAGGGAGCGATCGTCGCGGGTGAAAAGCCCGTCGGCACGCCGAGCCTGGCGGATGATCAGGCGGAGTTCCGTAAGCTGAACGACGATCTGTTCGGCGCCGGGAACGAAGTACGGACCGTGGGTAAGGGCAAAGTGTACGCGGGGCGGAGCGCGGAAGCTGCCTTGAAGGAGATGAACATCGCTCCGGATTTCGACTACACCAAATCGGGCAACAGCCAGCAGATCCAGTTCGTGCATCGCAAACTGCCCGACGGGGATCTCTACTTCCTCGATAACCGCGGGGACAGCGACTCCACTGTGGACGCTACCTTCCGTGTAACCGGCAAAGCTCCGGAGCTGTGGCACTCAGAGACAGGCAAGATGTCTCCCGTGTCGTTCAGTATGGCCGGCGGGCACACCACCGTTCCCCTGCACTTAGAGCCCTGGGGCACGGTATTCGTCGTGTTTCGTAAACCGACAAAAGAAACTTCCTATACGCTTCCGAAAATGACTGACACGCAAGTGGCTACGGTTGAAGGCCCATGGAAGGTGGCCTTCGAGCCGGGTCGCGGGGCGCCCGAATCGATTACCCTGGAAAAGCTGGCACCCTGGAATAGCAGCAACGACAAGGGTGTGAAGTACTTCTCTGGCGCGGGGACTTACACCACAACCGTGCAGGCGTCGCCGGATTGGTTGAAAAAAGGATCGACGGTGTGGATCGATTTGGGCGATGTGAAGAATCTAGCCGTAGTCACCGTGAACGGGAAACCACTCGGAACCGTATGGCACGCGCCGTATCGGGTGGACGCGACTTCTGCCTTGAAGTCAGGGGATAATCAAGTCACCGTGACGGTGATTAATGCGTGGGTCAACCGGCTCATCGGCGACCTGCAGCCCGATGCGACGACGAAATACACTTTTTCCACCTTGAAAGCGTACAAAGCAGACACCCCTCTACTGCCGTCCGGTCTTCTGGGTCCCGTCGCCATTGTGCGGGAGGATGCTGGCAATTAGTTCTATTCCCGATTGAACACCAGGATGTTTGGTTTGCTTTGACCTGCCGGGTGCACCGTGTTGGTCAAAGTCTTGAGATCGGGCGAAAGATTGACCTCCTGAGTTTGCGTGACTTTGCCTTTAATTTTGTCCGTGATTTCCACGCGGTGCCCATTCACCCGGCGTCCCGAAGACGCAGAGCCGGGGAGTAAGTTCCGGCCCAGGTCAGGATAGTCCTTGCCATCGAAAATGATGTTTTTGGTCATTCCTTGCGCAATGAAGGATAGGCCGTCACCCTGGTAGGGCTGGACCTGCAGTTCAAAAGGGGACTCACTGCTCGGACTTTCCCATGTGCCAGGGAAACCCGAGCTGCCCGCCGTGCGCTGGTACACATAGTGCAGCACGAACGTCGAACCGTCAGGCTGGAAACCTGTAAAGGTGTCAGTGAGCGTTTTAGCGTCCGGGGAGAGTTTCCAAATCCCGATAATCATTGTGCGCCCGTTCTTCTTGCGGACGACCTTCCAGGCATCCGGCCCCTCGATGGTGATGGCAAGAGTGGTCCCAAACAGAGCAGAATGATCGCTCCCGTCGGCGACGACTGTTTCGACAGCGCCTGGGCTAAAGGAGAACGCATATCGATTTGCGCCCGCGGCGTCGACTTTCATCATGTCGATGAACTTGCTATGGGACGGGTCGAGCTTCCATTTGCCGACGAAGGGTCGGTGGCTGCCCATAAGGTGCCCGTAGCCAGACTGGCAACCAGCAACAACCGGAATGCAAACTTTGCACCAAGGCAAGATGCGGTTCTCTGCGCAGAGTGGTGGAAATTCGAGTTTCGCATGGCCCGATGGTAGGCGATGGGAGTCCACCTTACCCTTTGAAAGTTGCAGGTCGGACAGGCGTGTTGCGAAGCGGCTTTTTTCCTCATCGGCGAGGCATCCCTGCATCCCATATGTAATTGATTGCTCACAGGAGAGCGGATGAAGCCCTGGAAAGTCGTAGCACTGTTGACCTTGCCAATGTTGCTCTTTGCAGCGTGGCGTATCTGGTCCATCTATAAAGAGCGCCATGAGCCGGTGGCGGTGAAACAGGAGCCACCCGAGCGCAAGATAAGTCAGGATGACCTGGTGATCCCGCGCAAGATGTATATCGAAAGCCTGAAGTCCGCTAAGAAGGAACTGAAGGGCCAAACCGTGTGGATGCAGGCCGGCTATCAACTGGAGTACTACCCCTATCGAGATGGTTCCCCGGAGTTCAACCGGAAGCTGGGTCCGCTCCCCAGCAACCAGGAGTTGCAAGTCGAGGATGTGGTGGAAGTCGCCACACCCGCTCATTGGCTGAGCAGAATTCCGCGTGGCTCAAAAAACATATTCCTCGTTGTTCGCAAGCCTGGCGATCCGGCTGAATATGCTGTTCCGATGGGAGAGGTGGACGGGGGCAGCGAAGAATTCCGAATGGATGATCTTCTGTACTACGACGACCCGCACAAGCTGTATAGCTACTGGCCGGGGAGCGTATGGCAAGCCATTGACCAGCACCAGGTGAGGCCTGGAATGAGCGAACTGCAGACCATGATGTCGGTCGGCCAGGTTGCCCATTCGGACTCAAACGACTATGGCAACCGGACGGTGACCTATACCGCGGGCGATCGCAAAGTTACTGTGACCTTCGCCGGAGATAAAGCCACACAGGTTCAGTAAGTGGAAGGGAATTGGGCGGACCGGACAGTTGAACGCCTGGTCCGCTCACCCTTCGCAGTTCTAGTGTGCGGCCTTGGCAGAATCGATCGCCTGGCCCAGCTCGCGCTCTGCGGCGCGGAGGTGCTCCTCGGCTTTAACGCCGTGGCCCATCATGTCGTAGTGATTGGCATTACGTGCATGCTCCATCTCCTGGATGGATTCTATGACATGCTTGTGGACAGCTTCGAGATCATGCCAGTCGTGAAGTTGCGCGGATAGTACTGCACCTGTCGCAAATGCGGACGCCAGAGCGACTGCTGAAACAATTTTCTTCATCTTGATTTTCTCCACCCAAAGTATGTTTTCCCCTTTCGATCGACGAAAAGACACGAACGGGGCATATTGGGCATATCGTCCGACGGGAGAGTGCGATGAATTTTTGAGTAGATGATCTGGGATTGTCCGTGCCAGGGTGGCCACGTGAATCAAACGGCTATGACAACCGGACAGTGACCTAACTGCGGGCGATCGCAAAGTTATCGTGACCTTCGCCGGGGATAAAGCTACGGAGGTTCAGTAAGCGAAAGGGATTTGTGCGGACTGGACAGGTGAACATCCAGTCCGCACACTTTTTGCTGTTCTAGCGTGCGGACGCCTTGGAAGCGTCGATCGCGAGGCCCAACTCGCGCTCTGCAGCGCGTAGGTGCTCCTCGGCCTTGGCACCGTGGCCCATCATGTCGTAGTGATTGGCTGCACGTGCACGCTGCATCTCGTCCAGGGACTCTATGACATGCTTGTGAACAGCGTCAAGATCATGCCAGTCGTGGACTTGTGCGGACAATACTGCACCTGTTGCGAATGCCGATGCGAGAGCGATTGCCGAAACAATTTTCTTCATCTTGATTTTCTCCACCCAAAGTATGTTTCTCCCCGTTCATTCAACGGAATGACCCGAAAGGGGCATATTGGGGGTATCTTCCGGAGAGAGCCTGCGAGGAAACTGCGCTCTGTCGAAAATACGCGCAACCTTCAGCCTTTGAGACTGCGCATCTGCAGTTATGGTGATTCCAGCTGCTTTTGGTAAGCGGCCTGGTCGAAGTGGCCTTGAGATTCAGCAATCAATCCGTCGTCCGTTAAGCGCCATCGCTCATAACCGCTGATGCGGACCGCTTTCCCGGTCCCCCCAGGGCCGGTGTTGGTGCCGGTGAGTGTCCAGTGATACTTGACATGCGGCCCATCGACGGTGAGATTGTCCATTTTCACAACCAGATTGGGGAAGGCGGAAATAAAGCTCTGTGCGGCCGCTGCGATCGCCGCTCGACCAATCGATGGAGTGCCGTCGTTGATGGTGAGCGAGCCGTCAGGAGCAAAAAAGCCGGCTACGCTGCCGGCGTTCTGGCTACACCATGCGGCGGTGTAACGTTCGGCGAAACGTGTCAGGGCTTGATCATTCAATGTTCTCACGCAGACTTTGAAGCTGTGCCCTTCCTTTCAATTCGGCTTTAGTGTTGCGGTGCGACCGTGGCCGTCCGCAGGAAATCGAAGTTGCCGGAACCAGAGATTTGAATGTTCCCCAGTCGTTTGGTATGGACCAGCACCGCATCCAGATACCAAAGATTGATGGACGGTAGTTCGGCGGCCAGAATCTGCTGCACCTTTACATAATCCGCTCGGCGCTGGGCCTGGTCTCCCAATTTCGCGGCTTCCCGTATCAGGCCGTCCAGGGTGGGGTTGGAATAACGTCCACGGTTGGCCCCATGCGGGGGAAACATGTTGCTTTCATAGGCGTAGTGGAAAATATCGGGATCCTCGTTTCCACCTATCCACCGCAAGGTATACATCTGGAAAGCCCCCTTGCTGATGTCGGCGTAGAAGGTGGCAAACTCGAAACTCCTTACCTCCAGAGCAATCCCTATGTCGCGCAACTGCTGTTGCAGAATCATCGCCAGCAGACGGCTGGTCTCGTCGGTTGAGGTCTTCATCGCCAGACGGAAGCGAACGCCATCTTTTTCTCGCTTCCATCCCGCCTGGTCCAGCAGTGCATTCGCTTTGCCAGGATCATATGGATACTGCTCAACGTCTCCCGTCCAGGCCCAATGCTGGGGAGGTAGCAGGCTCTCCGCCAATTGGGCGCGGCCTCTCCACAGGGACTGAATGATCAACGGCCGGTTAATCGCATAGGCGATAGCCTGGCGCGCGCGAACGTCGCGCAGCACAGTGTCCTGGGTGTTGAAGGAGATGTAATTCATGACCGTGCCGGGGGCACTCTGTACAACCAGATCGGTGCGCTTCGCCAGCGCGTAGACCATATCGGCGGTCAGGCAATTAATGCAGACGTCGGCCGAACCCTTTTCCAGTTCCAGGGCGCGGGTAATGGCATCGGGAACAACGGCGAAGCGAATGCGGGCAATCTGGGGAGGCGGCTGCCAGGAGTGTTCGCTTCGTTCGAGAATCACTTCATCGTCCTGCATCTGGCTAATGAAACGGAATGGCCCGCTGCCAATGGGATGAAAGGCGAAGTCGCGGCCGCTGCCGGCGGGAACGATGCCAAATCCACCATCGGACACATTCCACAACAGGGCAGCGTCGGGTTGCTTTAAATGGACGACGACGGTTGCGGCATCGGGCGCGTCAACGTGATCGATGTGCGCCAGCGCTCCCGCCTTGGCGGTGATCACCGTCCCATTGCGCATGGTGTCGAGGGTGTACTTCACATCTGCCGCAGTCAGAGGCTGCCCGTTATGAAAATGAACGCCGGTGCGCAGATGAAAGCGATAGGTTAAGAGATCAGGAGTCTCCCAGCTGGTAGCGATCCAGGGCTGCAGGTTGAAGTGAGCGTCCTTGCGCACCAAGCTGTCGAAGATCAGGCTGTAGATGTGTTGCGACTGGGCATCGACACCGATGCGAGGATCCAGGCTGGTGGGGCTGTTCTCAATCAGCATGGTCACTGTCAGCGGCGATTGCTGTTTGCTTCCGCATCCGGCGAGACATACCAACACGCATAGGGCACAAACGCGAAAGAAATCAGACATAGGTGATGTGGCCCAGGATGGCCGGCCGAGCGGCGCCCGTCGCTGAAGGGATATTTCCCGGACGCCGATGCCACGTCTCATAGGCTAGCAAGGCGAAGGCGGCAGCCTCTTTGGCCTCCGCGGGCAATCCAAGATCGTCGCTGGCTCTTACCGTGCATCCCTGTGGCTCAAGCTGTTTGCGCAGCATCTGCATCAGCGTCAGGTTGCGTGCTCCGCCGCCGGAAACGATGAAGTCCACCGGGTCCTGATGCATATCTTTCGACACCCAGCCGGAATAGGCCAACCCTACACTCTGTGCCGTGAGCGCAGTAGCCGATGCGATGGTATCTTCACTGCTGCCACCCGCCTTGCTGCATTCTTCGAGAAAGTGCGCGGCGTAGGCGCTGCCGAATTGCTCTCGTCCGGCCGTTTTGGGCGGCCGCGCTCGGAAAAAGGGCTGGCGCAGCATCGCGCTCACCACCGGCTTGATGACAGTGCCACGGCCACCGGTCTTTCCTCCGCGGTCGAAGGGCTTTTCAAAGAGCCGTTGCATGAGTTGATCAATCACCATGTTTCCCGGGCCGGTGTCGAAAGCCACGACCTGCGACGGCTTTGCGTTCGGCGGCAATGCGGTCAAGTTACCGATGCCTCCCAGGTTCTGCAGCACCCGGCCCCGGGTGGAGTGGCGAAACAACACGTAATCAAGCAGGGAAACGAGGGGAGCACCCTGTCCCCCAACCACCATATCGGCGGGGCGGAAGTTTGACACGACGGGAACACCGCTCTGCTCGGCGAGCATTGCCATTTCGCCAATTTGCCAGGTGCAGGTTGCCTCGCGGCCGAGGTAACGCACCGCAGTGGCCTGGTGATAGATGGTTTGACCATGGCAGCCAATCAGATCCAGTGGGCAGGGGTGACGCTGGAGCGCAACGGTCAGCGCCTCGGAGTAGGCCTGTCCCAGGCGCCAATTCAAGCGAGCTAATTCTGCCGTCGCGATGGCCTCGGCATTCATCGACTCCAACACGGCGCGACGAAGGGCCGGCGGAAAAGGAAAGGCTTCATGGGCCAGAAGCGTTAAATCGGGGAGTGCCGGATCCTCCGCGTTGGGGACAATTCGGACGAAGGCAACGTCGATGCCGTCGGCGGAAGTTCCGCTCATGATGCCGGCTACTGTCATCGCGGTCAGCGCAAGGCTCATGCCGGGCCCGCTTTCGCGATCTGCCGGGTAAAGGCTTCCACCTCAGCCTGCATTCGCTTGACTGCAGTGTTGTCAGGGGAAGGTGGCAAACGTTTAGGACCTGTGGATGCCACCGTTGTCACATTCGCTGCAGCATTTCGCAACCTTCGAGCGAAGGCTGGTGAGGTTTCTGCTTCTCGTAGTACTGCCTCATACGCGGCGAACACCAGCGCGGGGTTGCGGCAGATCTCTATGACGTGAGTGCCGGCCGCAAGGGCTTCCACCGCCGCCTCGGCAATACCGGTGTATTTGAGAATGCCGCCCATCTCCATGTCGTCGGAGACGATCAGGCCCTTATATCCCATCTCCCGGATCAGTATTTCGCGGATCCAGTAAGCGGAAACCGATGCTGGCTCAGGCACGGAGGCGGAGTAGGTGGCGTGCGAAACCATCACCATGGGCAGCTGTTTCGCCAGCTGCCTGTAGGGAAGCAGGTCTTCTTTCCAAAGCGCGGCCAACGGCTTGGCGATGACTGGAGTGGAGTGGTGCGAGTCTACCTGTCCGCTGCCCAAGCCTGGAAAGTGCTTTCCGCAACCCAGGACACCCTGGCGCGCCAGGCCGCGGAGAAAAGACCTCGCATAGCGGATGACCTGGTCCGGTTCACCCGAAACAACGCGGCTGGTCATGACCGGCTCGGAGGCAGGCGTTCTTAGATCGAGCACGGGGGCGAAGGTGGTATTTAACCCCAGCAAGCGCACTTCCTGCGCGATCAGGCTCCCATGTTTCTCGAACAACTCCGGCTTGCCGGTGGCGGCAACCGCCAAGGGCGAAGGCATGGGCGCAATCAAATCGCGGAGGCGGTCGACGGTGCCCCCTTCGACATCAATGCAGCGCAGCAGCGGATGACCCACTGCCTGCGCAGCCGACTGGACAAGTGCATGCGTCTGCGCGGCAGCCTCGATGTTGCGGCGAAACAGGATAATTCCGCCGGGCTGCAGCAGCTTTAACCAGGCAGACTCGAGGGCGGTCAACTCCGCACCTTCCAGGCCCACCACCATGACCCTGCCGGCAGCCTGGCGCAAGGGCATGAGGCTCATGAATTCCCCCGAATCTCGTTCTTGAGTTCTTCGAGAAGGTTGAGCGCCTGCAGAGGGGTGAGGCTGTTGGTGTCGGTCTGTTCGAGACGGTCGAGGATTCGTTGCGAGAGCGGCGTGAACATGGTGAGCTGCAGTGGGGCGTCGGTCTCCTGAGCCACGTTTCGTTTCTCTGATTGTTCGTGCTGCAACAACACCTGGCGCGCCCGCTCAATGACGGACAGTGGCAGACCGGCCAGCCGCGCCACCTCGATGCCGTAGCTCTTGCTGGCCGCTCCTGGCTCGATGGCGTGCAAAAAGACAATGCCTTTGGGAGTTTCCTTGACCGCGACGCGCAGGTTTTTGAGGCCTGGTAACTGTTCGGCGAGTAGCGTGAGCTCATGGTAGTGGGTCGCGAACAGAGTTCGAGCGCCCACCTTGGCGTGCAAATGTTCGAGTGTAGCCCAGGCGAGCGACAGGCCATCGAAGGTAGCCGTTCCCCGGCCCATCTCATCCAGCAGGATGAGTGACTGTGACGTCGCTGTATTAAGAATGGTGGCGGTCTCGGTCATTTCGACCATAAAAGTCGAACGCCCGCGGGCTACATTGTCACTGGCGCCAATGCGAGTGTAGACCCGGTCGACAATACCCAGCCGCATGCGCGTGGCAGAAACAAAACAGCCCATCTGCGCCATGATGACCAACAGAGCCGCCTGGCGAAGATAAGTGGACTTACCCCCCATATTCGGCCCGGTAATCAGCAGCAGGCTGGGCCCGCCGGTTTCGACATACAGGTCGTTGGCGACGAATTTGGTCTGGCCGGCGGTCTCGAGCAGGCACTCCACTACCGGGTGGCGAGCGCTGACTGTTTCGAGCACTGGGGATGGCACGATCTCGGGCCGCACGTAATTACGCAACGCAGCCAGGTGGGCGAAGTTCGCCAAAAGGTCGACCTCGGCGATGACTCCGCTGGTGAGGCGAATGCGCCCTGCGGCCTGCAAGATGGTTTTGCGGAGCTCGGCGAAGATGCGCTTTTCGATCTCGATCGAGCGCTCATGCGCGGTGAGCACGCTGATCTCGTATTGCTTCAGTTCGGGGGTGGTGAAGCGTTCAGCGTTGGCCAGGGTCTGCTTACGCTCATAGTCCGGGGGGACGGAGCCAAGGTTGGATCTCGTAACTTCAATGGAATATCCAAAGACATTGTTAAAGCGAACCTTTAAAGAATGAATACCGGTCCGCTTGCGCTCCCGCTCCTCGATGGTGGTGATGGATTGGCGGGCGTTTGCTCCCAGCGAGCGCAACTCGTCCAGCTCCGCATCCACGCCTGCGGCAATGGCTCCGCCGTCTGCCAGATTCACCGGAGGTTCGGGCAAGAGGGTGCGCTCCAGTTTGTCCCGCAGGTCCTCTAACAGGTCAAGGCGCACCGCGCACTCGAGCCAACGCGGGGCGGCTAGTTTTTTGAGGCCTGCATACAGTTCCGGAAGGCGGGCAAACGAAGCCGACAGGGCGGCGGCATCCCGGGGTCCTGCGCTGTCGAGCGAGATGCGAGAGAGCATGCGCTCCATATCCTGGATTGCCGCAAGCGTTTTGCGCAGGTGGTCGCGGTCGATCAGGGCGTTGGTTGCGACGGCGACGGCCTCGAGGCGTGACTCGATTTCCGCCCGGTCCATCAAGGGGCGCACCAGCGAGCCGCGGAGCAGCCGTTTTCCCATCGGGGTCATGAGACAGTCGAGGTTGGCGTAGAGCGTTGCTTCACTGGCGCCCCCGGAAAAAAGCGGTTCAACCAGCTCCAGGTTGCGGACCGTGACCGCGTCCAGCTGCAGGTTTTCTGAGCGCTCGTAATACCTGATGTGGTTGACGTGCTGGAGTTCGATTTGCTGGGTGCTGCGTGCGTAGTGAACAACAGCGCCTGCCGCGACGGCGGCCGTGCGGGCGTTTGCCAGCCCAAATCCATCCAGGCCGTTGGAGCCCATTTGCCTTTCCAGCAGGGGGATGGCGTAATCCGGGGTATAGACCCACGCCTCGAGGCGGGTTTTGGTCCCGATTTTTTCAAGTTCGGCCTCCATGGGCTGTTCAAGAGGAGGCAAATCCGAGGAAAGCAACAGCTCGCTGGGCTGGGCCTTGATCAACTCATCGATGCAGAGGCCGATGCTTCCCGGGCCGCTGAACTCGGTGGTCCGGAAATCGCCGGTGGACAGATCGAGTAGGGCAAGGGCGGATACGGAACCGGCAATGTGCAGGGCGGCCAGGTAGTTGTTTCGCTCCGAAGCCAGTGCCGGGTCGACCGCGGTACCCGGGGTGAGCACCCGCGTGACCTCGCGGCGGACGATCTTTTTGGTGAGCTTGGGGTCTTCCATCTGCTCGCAGATGGCAACCCGGTACCCCTTGCGCAGGAGGCGCGAAAGATAGGTGTCAGCGGCGTGGTAGGGTACCCCGCACATGGGCACCGACCGTTCTTTATCCCGGGCCGTAAGCGTTATTTGCAACTCCCGGGAGGCTACCCGCGCATCTTCAAAGAAGAGCTCGTAGAAATCGCCCATGCGGAAAAACAGCAGGGCGTCAGGGTTCTGCTGCTTGGCGGCTGCGTACTGGCGCATAAGTGGCGTGGTGGTCGCGTCGGCCGCTGGAGCTGGAGGAAGAGTAGACATGGAAAACGCCAGCATATCGTGAATGACATGCCGGCGTTCCAAAAGACGAGGAAAACGGGG
>CAZSUK010000329.1:0-3131 GCA_964609355.1 uncultured Acidobacteriaceae bacterium
CTGCGACGCGGCGCCGGGTTTGAGTTGCACGTTGACCTGGAGTTGCTGACCAACCGCCACTTGCAGATTGGATTGCTTCGTGGTCGTGAAACCAGGAGCAGCCACCGACACGGAGTAATGCCCGATTCGGACCGGCGAGAAGGTGTATACACCGGATCCGTTCGTCGTGGTGGTTAGTGTCAAGCCCTGGTCGGTATTGGTGAGGGTCACCTGCGCATTGGGAATAACCGCGCCGGAGGGATCTGAAATTGTTCCGGTAATTGCGCCCTCATCCACCTGTCCGAAGACGCGCTGGCTTTGCACCAGAAGGAGGAATAGGACTGTTAGGGTTATGTGGCCAACTATTTTAAGACGACTAAGGGCACAGCAATCACGGCACATTCCAAAAAATCCCCCAAGGCCTTACTTATCGTGCTTGTTGTCTTGCTTATTGTCTTGCTTATTGTCTTGCACTGTTAGCTGACTGTGGAGTAACCGGTTACACCATCCAAACGAATGTAGTTTAGGAAAAATATTTTTGTCAACCTTAGGGTGGAAATCGCTCGCACTCACGGTGAGCGTCACTTAACGACACGACAATTTCTGAGTGCAGGTTGAACCGACTCGAATGTCTCGCGGGCATGTTAGACGCAACACATTCCATTTTTGTTTCAGAGTTTTTTATTGGTACGGCTTGAGGCAAAGAGAGGAATTATGTAACTAAGCCCTTAGGTTGACTTTTTGCAGCTTTTATCTTATGCGGCTGTTGGCGATACCTTATAGGTGTGTATGCCGGTCTCAAGTTATCCGGATGAAATTATCAGGCGACAACCAATGCCGCCAGTTCGCTGATATCAGCCACTGTGGTTGATACGGTTCCGCGGGGGATGGAGGGCCCAATTGCAATGGCCTGGTTATGACCTTCAAACCAAACCAGGAACGCCGATTGATCAGCTCCCGGAAGCCGCTGCTGATTAATCCAGTTGTAATACGCGCCCATGTCCGCATCGACTAAGGAACCGGCTAAGTCGAGGTCGGCGTTCGTACGGTCGCTGCTCAACAGCTCATTCATAGGCCGCTGCCGCTGCCTGGGAGCGAATCTCACCAGCATGGTGAGCGGCTGCGCCCGGCGGAGGGCTTCGCGGGCTGTCCATTGGGCAAAGGTGGTGCTGAAGATCTGAGTTCCCGAAGCTTCCGTGAGCAGTCTTACCTGAAAGAGGTCGAGTACCTCATCTCCTGCTTTGCTCATGCCGAGGTCCGAGGGGAGCAACGCCGCCAAGTGGGTACGCAGTTCTTCCGGCCCCATGCCTGGCTTCTGAATCTGTGTCTGTATGTTGCGCAGCAAGGCTGCGCGGACGGGCTCGAGCGCCTGGTAAGACACGCAAGTGAGCACAGGGCTGTGTTCGATCGGCTGGCCGCCATCGATATACCAATGGCTGTATGGCGCTGGATGCGCCTTCGCCCGCGCCTCTACCGCATTCAGTAACAGTGTCAGTCCGTTCTCAGGCTTGACTCCCGCAAAGTAGGCGCCGTGCGGGCGCAGGTTGCGGAAGATTGGCGCGTCATAGGAGACGACACCCTGCCCGATTACGGCGATACCCAGCCTACGCACCGGAATGGGTTCGGGAGGCGTCGCGGATCGCAAACGATCGCCGTAAACGGTGGCGGCCTTACGGAAATTGTCCAACTGCTGCGTGGTCCACAGGTAAGCCGATAGCTGTTCCACAAACCGGGCTGGGTGATTGATCCAATCGGATTGTTCAAGTTCTGACGAAAGGGACAATTGCGAGAAGGCCTGGAACCAATCGGTCATCTGCGGCGGTGAAAGAGAGCTGAGGTTCGCGAGTTCCTGATCGATTGCTTTACGCTCGGCGGGAAACTTGTAGTCGTAGTCGATAAGTTCGCGCAGCAGGCTAGGCACAAAAGTTATCGGAAGCTGCTGCAAGGCGCTAAGGTGGCTTACAACCACGGCCCGGGCCTGGGGTGGATAACCTGCGAACTGCTCCGCCTTGAGATCGCGTGGAAGCATACAGCTAAACCAATTCTTCGATTGCTTTGCCCTGCGAAAGCGAGGGGGTGAACCCCATCATCGCGCCCAGGGTCGGTACCAGGTCAATCGATTGCATTGGACGATCGTAGACAACACCTTGGCGTACACCCGCGCCCATCGCCATCATCCAGGTTGTCCGCGATGCTGCATCGCCGGTCCGATGATGTTGAAAGCCGTTACCGCCGGAGTCCTGGTCGCCATCGCGTCCAAAGTCCGGCAGGATGAACAACGTCGTATTTCCAGCATATTCCGGTTCGCTTTGCACCGCTGTCCAGAACTCCGCGCAAAGGCGATCGGTGCGGCGAATGGCGTCCACGTAGAGCGAGTAAGCGCCCGCGTGCGCGATATCGATGTCGTGCATGGTGATCCAAAGCAGGCTTGGTGACTCCTGCTGCATGAGCCGGCGCGCGATGAACATGGACAACTCGTCGGGGCTGGATACGGTGCGCGCGTGGGCCTTGAAGTCGTCTACGGAAAGCTTGAGGATCATTTCCAACTGCTGCAGTTCAAACTCGCTGCCTGCAAGTGGGGGAGTGTAAAGAGGAGTTTCGTAGTTGTCCCGCAGCAGGTGCTCGTAATCGGTGGAAGTGCCAGACATGGCCGCGCCCAGCAAGTGCTTAGGTAACACGACTGTTGCCCCCATCCCCGGTCCGAAGGAACGGTAGTCGCTCTCGCCGATGCGATTGAAGCCGTTGCTGGGTGCGACCACCCAGGCGTCGGAGACCGGACGATGCAGATCCTTGCGGAAGTACTCGAAGACCGTGGGGTGCTGCGGCGGAACAGCGGAGAAGTTGTTCAAGGTTTCGTAGACCCCGGTGGCGAGGCTCGCGGTGGCTACGTAATGACCGAGGATGCCCTGGTTTACAACCTGGGTAAAAAAGCTCGATTGCGGTATCAATTCCGTAAGAAGATTGGGGATGTTTTCCCGGCCTTCCGGAGCGAAAGTTTCCTGATCGCGTGCGCCCCCGCCGAAGGTGATCACGATGGTTTTGCGTTTCTTTTGTGGGACGGCACCGCGCACCAGCGGACTCGCGCTCAACAAAGCGCTGCCCACCGCTAAGCCTGCCGCATCGCGCAGGAAGTCGCGCCGGCTGCGGCCTAA
>CAZSUK010000330.1:0-7471 GCA_964609355.1 uncultured Acidobacteriaceae bacterium
CTGGAAGAGCGAGACAGTGACGAGATCAACGTGTGCTGTTCGCGGCGCGTCCTTAGGCTGGGCACGAAGATCATAGGCGGTATGACAATGCGCGGGTGGAGGATTGATCCTCTATCGGCCGATGCGGTTGCCTCCATCGCCGCTATTACTTTCGCGCGCACCCGGGCCATCCAACTGGAGAACCGGGCCGAGGTGGAGCGTGACGGGGAGAAGCTGCGCGCCGCGGTTCTCGACGCTCTGGCACACAGTTTTAAAACACCGCTGACAGGCATCAAGACAGCAAGTTCGGGCCTGCTTGCCATCGATCACCTCAGTTCAACCCAGCTGGAGTTGGTATCCATCATCGATGAGCGGGTCACCATGCTCAGCCAACTTACCACTCGCCTTCTGCAAACTGCGGCTCTTGAGACGAAGGAAGTTCATGTGCGTCGTTCGAATACTTCCATTTCAGACCTGGTTTCGAAGGTCGTGTGTCAGCAGGAGGAAGAGGTCCGCGCTCGGATAGAGATAGCTATCCCCGACAACCTCCAGAGCGATCAACTGGACGCTGCGATGATCGAACTGGCTTTGCAGCAGCTTGTTGACAACGCAGCCAAATATTCCGCGATTGGAAGTCCGATCCCGATCACCATCAGGCAGGTGCCGTCGGAAACGGTGGTTGAGGTGCAGAACGCAACCATCAACGGTTCTGCGATCCGCTTGGAAGAACGAACCCGGATCTTCGAGCGGTTCTATCGCGGGAGCGATGCCGTCCACGGTCAAGCAGGTACAGGGCTGGGCCTCTCGATTGTGAAGAAAATAGCCGAGGTGCATGGCGGCCGGGCGTGGGTGGAGTGTAGCGACACGGCGACCCGCTTCGCCCTCTCAATCCAGCGATACAAGAAGGAAAAAAATGGATAGCACGGAAGCAACGCTTTTACTGGTGGAGGATGACACGGCGATTCGCCGGGGGTTGAAAGCAACGCTATCAGCGCTTCGATTTGAGATCGGCGAAGCTTCTACAGGCGAAGAAGCGTTGACACGCCTCCGCATGGTCGATTACGACCTGATATTGATGGACCTGAACATGCCGGGGATGGGTGGTGTAGAAACCTGCCGGCGCGTGCGCCGCGAATTCCCGCAAATTTCCATCCTCGCAGTCACTGTGCGGGACAGCGAAGAGGATAAAGTAGAAGTCCTGGATGCTGGCGCGGACGACTACATCACCAAGCCTTTCCAGATACGCGAGTTGACGGCAAGAATCCGTGCTGTTCTTCGACGGAACCGCACGCCCCCGCCCGCGGTCAAAGAGACAATTCAGGTTGGCATCTTCGAGTTGCATCCAGAACGGCGCTTGCTGAAGAAGAACGGTAAGGAGATCCGTCTCACGCCGACTGAGTTTGACCTGATTGCTTGTCTGATGACCCATGCTGGTCACCCCATTCTCCATGCAAAGCTTCTTACTACCGTGTGGGGCCCTGAATACGGTGAGGAACGAGAATACCTTCGGACCTTCATTATGCAGTTGCGGAAGAAAATCGAAGATGATCCGGCAAATCCTGCCTATTTGAAGACAGTAAACTATCTCGGTTACGTTTTCTCTGACCTTAATCTACAAACAGCGGGAGGAGAATGACGGTTCTGGAAAAGCGGACCATACATGAAGGGCACGGCTTCAGCCGTGCCGCAAGAGATTGGAAATATGCGTCGGGTTTTAGCCCCTGGTGTACGTCTTCTTGCCCAGTCCCGACTTTCTCCGCAACCTGGATGGCAGGGGAAGCTAGTCCAGTTTCCGATACTCGGCGCGGGCTTGTTTGAGGACGGATATTCCAGGGTCAGCATCTTTCCAAAGCAGGAAGAAATCTTGGTACGCTGTTTTAGCTTTGGCCTTGTCTCCGGCCAACGCGATCGCTCTTGCCAACTGCAAATGCGCCAGGGCTCCGATGGGATCGCTGCCTACAATGCCCCGGTGGTCGAGAATTTTTTGGAACTCGATCGCCGCTTCCGCGCCCTGGTGGGCGGCCAGGTAGGCCTCACCGCGAAAGTAGACAGGGTACAGCGCACCGAACAGAAAGCGGGACGCGCCTAACTCATAAGGAGCTGTCACCTGCAGCAGTTCGATGGCCTTGCCAGCATCGCCCTGGCCCAGTGCGAGACGCGCGCGAAGCACTGGCAGATAATTCAAGTGAACCACCGTATCTTCGGGGAAGCGCTTATCGATATCGCCGGCCAGCGATTGCGCGCGGGAGAAATCTCCGCTCATCGTCAACGCCAACGCTGCGCCAAACTCCACCTCGCGGTTGTTGGAGTGCCGGAGTGCGGCCGCTGCGTTCTCTCTGGCTTGAGACGGATTGCCGAAAAAAGCCTCTCGCAAGGATGCTCCCGCCTCCCACAGGCCGGCCCTCTCCGTCTGGTTTTCCTCGCGGGCCTGGTCCACAGCCCGTAAAGACAGGATTCGCGCCGCTTGCAGATGACCGAAGTAGGCTTGGGCGAAGGCCTCCTTGTTGGAGATCCACGTATCCCCTCCAGCTCTCTCCCGGCCGCGCGCCACGGCGCGATCCATGCCTGCCTGATCGCCTTTCAGGAATGCGATGTCATGTTCGAGCATGAGGAATTCGTCGATTTCCAGCCCTCGTCCGGCGGCGCGGCGGAGCACGTTCTCAGCTTCGTCCACATGGCCAAGATAGACATTCAGAACAGCCAGGTTGTAGTAAGCGATAGAAAAATCGGGGTCCAGTGCGATGGCCTTCCTGGTTCCGGCGAGAGCCTGTTGGTATCGGCCTGCTGCTTTGCTTGGATAACCGGATAACATCGAGTAGGGTATGGGATCACGAGGATAGGTCTGTAACCAAGCCTCATCGTTCTGCCGGGCCTTTTCCAGGTTTCCTGTGGCCAGGCCTTCGTAGGTAGCAGTGATGTAGAACTTTTCGCGGTCGCTGGCATGGTCGCGTAACCGCCAGGCTTTGGTGGTGCTCTCGGCGGAAAGATCGGATTCATCGAGATCGGCGTATTCGCGCCCCAGTGTTGCCTGGGCTAGTGCGAAATTGGGGTCGATCTCCACCGCGCGCTTCAACAGCGGGAAAGCCGCCATCGCCCCACTGGTGGTGTGGAGCTTCCAGCCCGCGCTGTAAGCCTCCAGTGCCTCGAGGGAAGGGGTCGTCGCCTCATTCAGGGGAGTGTTGTGCTCCTGGATTGCGGTCAGCGACTCACCGACACGATTGCGAAAGCGGCTGGCAATCTGGCTTAGAGCGCTCAGTACATCTTCTTTTCTTGCCGCCTGCGTCTGTTCCTGGTCAAGGACCTCGCCGCTGCGGCAGCTTCTGGCCTCGAGCGTAACCACATATTGGTTTCCGAGAGGAGCAATGGAGCCATCAAGGACGGCAGCGCTTCCGGTCCGCTCGCAGATTCCGCGAGCCAACTCCGGAGTGAGCCGGGTGCCTGCCACGTGGCCCATCAGGTGAAGCGTATGGGCGATGCGCTGATCGGCAATGAGGCTGAGAAAGGGTGATTGCCTGAGCGCAATCGCCAGGCCCTGGCGAAGCGTGTCGTCGAACACGGGGTCGCCGGTGGAGTTGGCAAAATCGGCAAGCACGACCGTATCTTTTGCGCTGAGGACCGTCCGGCGGGGGGAGAGCCAACGCCATAAACCCGCACTCACCGCCAGGAGGATCACGGCGGCCACAGCAATCCACCTCCAGGGCCTGGTCTCCTTCACCTCGATCTCTACTCGGGAGTGGCTCGCTGCAGCGATCGCGAACTCCTCCCCGGGCACCAGGCGGACATTCTCTGTGAGGCGGTAACCACGCCCGGGGATGGTGACAATGTAGCGGTGATCCTGCGCCGTCTCTCCCATCGCTTTGCGCAGCATAAAGATGTTGCGGCTTAAATTGGCTTCCTCCACGAAGGTGTCCGGCCAGACTGACTTCATCAGGTCGTCTTTGGTGACGATCTCCTGACCGTGTCGAACCAGGACCAGAAGGATCTGAAACGTTTTCGGTGTGAGAGGGACGGCCACGCCCGCCTTGAGCAGCGTTTCCCGCGTGGGATCCACCCGAAAGGGGCCGAACTCATACAGTTCCGGCAGCTTCTCGTTCTCGCTGGAGGCCATTAGAGCCCGAATTCTAGCATGCACCGAGCCGCTTACCCAGGTGAATGCCACCTCTCCGGGACCCACTAAGTCGCTCGTGTTTCGGCACTTGCAGGACGAGGAGAAATTATCAGAAGTTTTCAGACCGGCAGGAAGGACTTTTCATTCAGCTTCGCGGCAATCTTGCTCTCGTTCCTGGCTTCGGGCGCTGCGCAAGGAGGGCTTCATGGCAAAGCAGACGAAGATCACCATCGAAACCGATTCGTTGTTGATCCTGCGAGGCCGCGGTTCTCTGCGCGCATGGTGTGACCGATGCGCGGCCGAAGTGGAGATGGTCGCTCTCGAAACTACTGGAGTGATCTCGAACCTGGAACAGCCTGAATTGGAGGAATGGCTCGGTTCAGGCGAACTGCATCGATTACAGGCTGCCGACGGCTCAGCGCTGATCTGCCTGAATTCGCTGCTCGCTCGCGTGCAGAAGACCGCAACGATCCCGCCCGGCGGGGCTACGAAACATTCAAAGGAGACAAAATGAAGATGCAAACTAAGTTCACCTCTTTATCCCTGGGCCTGGTGGCTTCGCTGGTATCGGCGGCTGCTCCAGCCCAGGCACCGGCATGCAAGCAACCGCAATACACCGTCACCGACCTCGGGGTGTTGGGAAAAGGCAACAGCGCCACATCGAATGACATGAACAGTATCGGATGGGTAGCTGGGCAATCGAACCTGGTTCCCAACGGCCCGCAGCACTCTTTCCTCTGGTATGGCGCCGGCCCGCTGGTGGACATTGGTACACTCGGCGGCCCCAACAGTGGGGCGGATGGGCCTAACTTGTATGGCGAGGCCGCGGTTGGGTCGGAGCTTGCCGTGAAAGATCCAGACAACGAAGACTTTTGCGCTTTTGGGACCCACCTCCAGTGCCGTGGCGCCATCTGGCGTTACGGCAAATTGACCGCGCTGCCCAGGCTACCCGGCGGCCGCAATTCCAATGCTTTCGAGGTCAACAATCTGGGCCAGGTGATCGGTTGGTCAGAGAACGGCGTGCGTGACCCTACCTGCTCCAAAGGAACGCCTTCGCAGGTCTTCCGTTATGAAGTGGTGAAGTGGGATTCGAATGGACAGATTCATCAGCTCCAGCCGCTTAAGGGCGACACCGTCGCCTTCGCTATGGGCCTAAACGATCTGGGCCAGGCCGTTGGTTCATCTGGCACGTGCGCCACTCAGGGCTTGCCCCCTGGGGCCGTGAACGGGCTGCACGCTGTGCTTTGGGAAGCGGACGGTACGCCTAAAGATCTCGGGAGGTTCGGAGACCAGAACCATACCATGTCGAATAATGCATCCAGCATCAACGACCATGGCGATGTTGTGGGAACGTCGGAAGCAAATGACGGTACCGTGCACTCGTTCCTCTGGACCAGGGCGAGAGGCAGGCAAGACCTTGGTACGCTAACGCCGTCGGCGTTCCTGACTGTGGCGGGCTGCTGCAGAACGGTGAACAACCACGATGAGGTCGTCGGTTTTTCCATCGATCCCAACGGGATGAGCGCTTTCGTTTGGAAAGACGGGAAGATAAAGGACCTCAACACGCTTATCCCGGCGAACTCGACCTTGCATCTGATGGGAGCGTATTCGATCAACGACGATGGAGAGATCGCGGGCCAGGGTTGCGTGCTGCCGGCTTGCACAGAAATGCATGCTTACCGGCTCTCTCCCAAGCGGTGAAAGCAACGACGGGTAAGCGGCTGTTGAAGTTCACCGCTTACCCCGCCTTTTTTTTGATACCTTACAAAGTTGACCGATATCTCGTCTTAACGAACCTGTGCGGTCCCGACTTCTCTGCAG
The DNA here is from genome assembly GCA_964609355.1 of uncultured Acidobacteriaceae bacterium. Taxonomy (GTDB): domain Bacteria; phylum Acidobacteriota; class Terriglobia; order Terriglobales; family Acidobacteriaceae; genus PALSA-350. The sequence goes on from CAZSUK010000330.1 coordinate 5,909, forward strand.
TCCCCTGAGCCCTAAACAGCCGTGAAAAAACTCTGGTCTTAATCGTTGCGCAATCCTACCTGTGCGCTTTGAAAGTCTTAAAACCCCTCCTCAAATACACCAGGTACATGGACGGTGCTAAGGCGCGATATTTTCGAATCTTTCGCAGCAAGAGCACGAAGACACCGCCTCTCAGCATCCACGCTCTTTTCTTTAGCTGATCGGCGCTCTGTCTTTGCTCCAGCCACGGGGCTTTACGAGGATTCCTGGATAGTGTTGGTGGAAGCCCAAAGGTAAGAAGGTATGCATAGCGGTCAACGCTTGATACGTTGTTAGTGGAGCAATGCAGGGTTCGCTGCCCGTGAATGACGCATCCGCCTGCCGGCAGCGGACAACAGACGGATTGTTCGTCACTAAAGCTGACAGCGCACTCAAACGCATGCGTCTGGGGATCATTATTCAGGCTACGATGTTCTAAAACTCCCATGCGATGGGAGCCTGGAAGATAGATCATGCAGCCATCCTGTGGGCCGACTTCCTGTAACGGCATCCAGAACGTGAGTTGTGCATGATCATATTCCGGATCTGAATACGCTTCATCCTGATGCCAGGGAGTACCAGCACCGACGTTCGCCGGCTTCAGAAGAAGAAAGTCACTCAACAGAATGCACTGTGGAGAGAGCAACTGCTGAGCGATTCGTGTGGCATTGCGCACATAATTTGTTTCCAGCAGCTGACGATGATAGAGGCTGGGATTATTGATCTGGATGGATCTTAGGACACCTCGGCTATTTGAGCCTTCCATAGTGTCGAAAAAAGACCCTTCTTTCTCGCCTGCTCGCCTGTCGACAAGATCCTGCAGTATCTTCCGGATCCCAGCTACTTCATCAGCCCGTGCGATGCTCGTCAGGGCGACAAATCCGTTGCTTGAAAAGGAGCTGAGTTCATCCTCAGAAAGTGATTTAGTGTTCTCCGATGGAGTGTAAGTAGACAAGTTCTCGACAATCATTAGATATTTCCGCCGTTCATAGGTCGTTCTAATATCTTTCATCCCGGGTTCTAACTGTTCGTGGGTGTAAGACAAGCGTTTTACCACATCGGCGCCCAGGACCAATATCTGCAGGATGCGTTAGTCGTTCGAAGGCATCAAAGCTGGGGTTGTAAGTTTAGGGGACAACCGGGCCGATTCTTGCAGTGAAAATAATCCGGAGATGCGTGCCTTGTGGAGCGATGTCTAGCCCTGACGGAAGTACTCGGATGGCTGGTGACTCTTATAGCAGGGACATTGATTTTATCAATATGTTTTTTCGTACCCAAACAGGGTAATCGAATTTGCGATTACTTCGCTTTTCGACATAGCAAGTTAAATAATAAGGACCACGCTATCGAAAGCGAGTACCCCACCTGCTTGTGCTTGGGCTGCGCACGCCGAAAACGCCGGTTCCCCCGGCTCTGCCACAGCCAGGAATGCTCTACGATGCAGGAATGAGGATATTGACCGCGGACGAAATGGGGCGGGCGGATCGAGTCACCAGCGAGCGCTTCGGGATCCCGTCACTGGAATTGATGGAGCAAGCCGGGTGG
>CAZSUK010000331.1:0-9338 GCA_964609355.1 uncultured Acidobacteriaceae bacterium
TCTATATACCGCGCATGGCGCTCGAAGAGTTCGCTTACGAAAACCGCATTGCGATGGCGAATACGCTCGGCTGGCCCCATTGTGAGATGGACACAACGCTCAAACATCTGGGGATGGCAGTTCTCTCCGCAATTCAGCGCAGCGGGCCTGCACCGAAAATCTTTCTGGACTATATCGGTCAAGCAATACTTGCACACGCCACGTACGTTTATGGCGAAACTCCAACTTCCCCGAGTCTCATCCAAGGACACCTGGCCCCTTGGCAGGCGCGACGCGCGAAGGAGTTCCTGAACGCGAACTTGTATGGTGATGCTTCTTTGGCTTCCGTCGCAGCCGAATGCAATTTATCGGTGAGCTATTTTGCCCACGCTTTTCGGCGGACCTTCGGGCGGCCCCCCCACCGTTGGCTTATGGAATGTCGCATCGATGCGGTAAAGAGCCTCCTGCTAACCTCACGGTTGACACTCGCAGAAATTGCGAGCAAGTGCGGCTTCGCCGATCAATCTGCCCTTAGCAGGTCTTTCAAGCGCGTTCTGGGGGAGAGTCCGGGCGAGTGGCGTAGGAGCAGAAAAGGCCATCATTAAGCACTTTCCGCCAAGACTGGCTGGACTGATCACCTCTACGATTCGAAATGCATATCAATCTGCAAAAGATGAGAGATGCATAGATTCGTAGGGAGATAGACATGTTCAAACTAGTCGCCGCCGTTACATTTGCAGCTTCGCTCGCCGCTTCCGCACAAATGGATATGAAACCTTCAGGGCATCAATCCACAGATCAAGAGAAAATTGCAGATGCTTTGCGGGCAGGACCGCCGTTCATCACCAGGGTCGCGGTCATCGCAGACTGGCCGGCAAATCCGAAGGATCCAAACGCTGAATACAGGGTCTTGCGCGCTGGTAAGAGCGACTGGACATGTCTGCCCGGAATTCCAGGATATCCTCACGATGAACCAATGTGCCTGGATAAGACTTCGATGCAGTGGATCAAAGACAGCCTCGCTGACCGGCCTGCACGCATCGACCAGATCGGTGTTATGTACATGTTCTCCGGAGCGTGGATCCCGGACCTGCATGGAACATCCCAGAGCGCCGATCACACGTATCACGTGGGACCCCATGCAATGATCATCACGCCTCACAATGAAGATCTCGCAAAGTTCGATCGCGACGGTTCTACGGGGCAGATTTACATTTCGCATCTGCCAGGGCATTCCGAACTTTACCTGATCATTCCCTTCAAAGACTGGCCTCAGTAGTAGTGCAATCAAGCCTGCCAACCTTGAAGCTCGCTTAGCAAACAGTTAGAGGAGTTGCAGGCACATACGTACTGTGAAGTCGGCACGGCGGCGGGAATCCCAAAGGCACGGCTCCGGAGGGATTACCGGATGCGGCGGCGTTTCACAGGACTAATGCTCCGAGGTCGGCGCAAACCTTTGCTCGATCAGTGCATTGGGCTGTTGGCGCCAAGTGACAATCATCAACTTGCTTTGTGGCGAACACTCTTGAGAATCTCCTCCGAGAGCTGCTCATTTTGCACGGCGCGAGTCAGCACGGAACCACCGATCAACGCATCTGACTGGAAGATCGTCTCTTATGGAGCGCCGTACACGGCGGAGGAGCAGGTCGGGGTGACGCCGATGCCGCGCCCGGCTAAGAAGTAGGCGGGAAGCGACGCTTGAGAATGATGTTGGGGATCAGGGCGCTTCCGTGGTCAGCTGGCATTCGAGATCGTAGCTGTGCTTGCCTTCGGCGATGATCGGAAGCCAGGGGGCGCGGTGGGTACCCAACGTGCGCGTGGGGCCGAGTAACCGTATAAGATTTCTGAACTCCTTGGAGACATTAGCCATGTTTCACCTGTCTGAAGAAAATCGAATCACCCTGCCCATTCTGCCCATATGTCGGCCAGTGTCATGGAATTTCACCACCGAGCTTGCAATCTAACGTCAACGGCGCAATGCGCGTTTCTCACGACTAAACGCGACTCAACCGACGAGGATTCGCTAGAGAAGCATCGAATCATTGCTTCATGCGCTTCCTACGTCCCTCTGAGCCGTGAGGGTTTAGTAAGTGGTCAAGGATGTTCCGCACCAGGACTCGCACGAAGTCCCATTGTTGGAATTCGCTTGGAAGCTGTGACGTTGAGTGGACAGCGGCGTTGATAGCTGAAATCGCGACCCATGTCAGCATCGGATCGAGTTCAGGAACAGAAGCGGCTCCTTTTGCTTGAATCTTTCGAGTGGCGCTCTGGGCCGGTCCCAGGAGTTTCAATCGTTCAAGATTTTGATAGACGACGCCTCTTACCTGAGCGTCGTCTCGATGGACTGTCATAAGCGCTTCCACGAGATTGTCGACGAGAGCGCCTTTTTCCTGACGGCCGCGTGGTGAACCTTCGAAGATTCGCCCGAAGAGTTCCGCATCTTGCTGCATGAACACCAGCGAGAGGTCAGCCAGGATCGCATCCTTATTTGGATAGTACTTGTACAAGGTACCGATGCTGATTCCAGTCTTCTTCGCGATGTGATTTGTTGATACTTCGTCAAATGGCTTCCGGTTCAAAAGGTGAGCAGTCGCCTCGAGTATGTCTTCTCTTGTTTGCCTGGAGCGCGCTTGTTGTGGCGTCTTTCTTGGCTTGACCGTCTTCTTCATCCGTCTCCTACAGACACTTCGAAAGCGCGCAGCAAAGGCGAGCTATTACTCGCCAATTTTCTTACAATTGAAGCATGAGCACAGCGAGAGTCCAAGAGGAAACGAAAGCACATTGCGACGTCCTCATCCAGGGAGCAGGCATTGGAGGGTTGACGTTGGCAATCGCCCTGCAGCAGCGTGGCTACAAGGTCAAGCTCGTAGAGCGGGCCGACGGGCTCACGGAAGTAGGCGCTGGTATCTGGATGGCAGCAAATCCCATGCAAGTGTTTTCCCGGCTTGGGTTCGCGGAAAAGATCATCGAAGCGGGATGGGCCGTGAAGCTGTTGCGGCTTCAGGACTGGAAATCTGGCGACATCCAGACGACAAATATGTCCCAGATTGCGCAGGAGTATGGATTCGAGACGATTGCCCTCCATCGCGGCGTGCTGCAGCGTCTGCTTTTTGAACAGCTCCAGGCAGACTCAGTCCGTTTCGGTTGCGAAGTGAAATCAGTGACTCAAAGCGGCGATCAGGTCTTCGCGAGTCTTTCCGATGGATCGTCCTGCGCCGCCGCGATCTTTGTCGGGGCGGATGGATTCAACTCCCAGATGCGCCTCATGGCGGGACTCGGCGGCGTAAAGCGATACTCTGGCTCTTCTTCTTATCGCGCCATAGCTCGTGGTGCCCATCTCCTGCCCGCAGATGCGGAGCATGAGGCCTATGAAATCTGGGCGAAGGGTTGTCGCGTCGGGTTCTCAAAGATCAATACCGACGACTACTACTGGTACATGACCTTCGATGCGCCGGCCGGAGAAGCTTCCTCGGCGAGCGAGATCAGAACTCATGCAGAAAGATTGTTCCGCACCTACTTTCCGCAATGGATTGGTTTGCTCGAAAAGACCCGGACGCAAGACATCTTGATGACCGATATAAGTGACTTGAAACCACTCAGGCAGTGGTCTTCTAGACGCATTGGGCTGATCGGCGACGCCGCGCACGCGACCACTCCGAACCTCGGACAAGGCGGAGCGATGGCTGTCGAAGATGCTCTGGTTTCGGCGGATGCGTTCAAAAAGCTCGGCCTCAACGAGGCGGCATGGAAGCACTTTGAACAGTTTCGACGAAAGAAAGTGGATTGGACGGTGTCAACGTCGTGGTCCATCGGGAAGATCTGCCATCTCGGTAATCCGCTCTTTCGCTCTCTCCGCAATATCGCACTGAAAAAGACGCCGGATAGCGTCACGCAGAAGCAGGTTCAACGGATTTACAGTCTCAACCCAACTTCAGATAGGTCCTGAGTTAGGGCTTCTGTTTACCGATATGTGCCCAGTCACTTGACCGAAAAACCGGCTTCGGACGAGTGAAATGCTGGCTACCGCAATCCCTCCAACCCTAGATTCCGAATACCCCTGCCAGTTTTTTGCGATGTTTCCGTGCGCCCTCATCGAATGGGCAGCAGGCCATAGACATCTACCTCGTGCTTTGCGCCTACATATACATGCCCGTTCACGACCATCGGGATGTTGAAGCGTAGGGCAAGGCCGGGGCGGTCCCGGCCGGCATTTTGCTCGCTGTTGTAGAGTTCATGCGCCACATTCGCAGCATCATAGGCGTAGAGAGCCGCGGGTTGGTCGGGTGCGTTCCAGACTTTGGAGCGGAGCACCCACACTATGCCGTCGTCAAGAGAGTTGGCGGATACCGTTGGGGTTGCCGATACGCCACGGACGCTACTCGCTGCTTTGGGTGAGAGCTTACCGTCGATCACAGCAAATTGACGCAGCGCGTCCCCGTCGCTCAGCACGTATACATAGTGGTTCCAATAGGCCATCGATCCGAAGACACCATCGGGAACGGCCATCGTCTGCACCGCATGACTATTGTTCCCAGGCTGCCAATGTCCCATGCGGTCGCGGTCCACCAGGTAGAGGACGCCCCCCTTCCCCTCCACCACCGCAAGGTGCGGAGAGGCACCGGATTGGTCGGGCAATAGCATCGGTCCACCGGAACCCAGGTCGCTGTCGCTCGCGTCCAGGTTGTCCGCGTTGTACGGAGCGAAATAATCACTGAGCTTCAGACTCTCTCCGTTTAGCTTGAGTAAGGAATCGCCATAGTCGCGGCCCCCCTTGGCGGCATCGAAACGACCATTGCCGGTGGCGAGAAAGACATTGCCGGCTTTGTCTGCCGCCGGCCCGGTATCCCCTTCCCAGATTCCGCTGTCATCGGCATCGGGAGATGCATTGAAGACCGCTTGCTGCTTCAAGCTGCCCGCGCCGTAAGCCATGACCCAGCCGTGGTAGGGGCCGACATCGCAGGCAGAGGCCCAGGTGAGATAGATGGCGCCGCGGTTCAACAACAGTGCTGCCCGTGGGTTATCCCGTAATGGATTGAAGCTCAGCTTTCCGCTGCTGCTCCCGGTCCCGGCACCGCTCATGCTGGCCCGAATCTCTACCGGGCCGCCGAATTTCTCCACCCCAGTGGTCACCGCGAGCGCATGCAGGCGCTGAGCGTACACGTTCTCCAGAAAGCCCGATCGGTCTCTGGTGCGAGCCAGGACATACAGTGTCCCGGTGTCTGGGTCGATGACGGGGGTCGACGTGATGCCAATTTCCGGTGAGATGAATGGACAATTCGCATCCCGCGCCGGCACGGTGGTGAAACCGTCTTTCAGAAAGCTAACCTGCCACAGAGGAGTATTCGGATTACCGTAAGCGTCGAAGGCATAGACGCTGTCGTGCTCGGTGGCGATAAAGAGGAGATCGTGGCGGCCCTTCCCCGGAATCTCCACGCCGCCGAGGAAGAGCGGTTGGGCATAGACATCTCCGTCCACGTGCAAGGTAGAGATCTTTCCAAAGTGCTGAACATTTACATTGCGCGGCGTCAGTTTGGTCTCGTTGAGATTCGCGCCGGTGCGCGCGTTGTCGTATTGGGACGTAATCACCCTCTGCGCCCGCGCCAACGTCGCAAGAGCGAGGACGACCATAAGGACGACTGCAAGATAACAAATCCATTTCCTTCTGCTTTGACGCATTGTGAAAGCCTCAACGAAGACACGCTCCGATCGCCTGCAGCATGGACAGAAAAAAGGACAACGCGACCGATGCTCTCTTCCAGTCTGTATGCATTCCCCTATGTAGCATACAACATAATGAGGTCAGGAAACGGGTCGAGATTAACTCGGTGCAAAGTTGATTGACCGGGGCGCCGGTAGGTTTGGTCTGATATCACCCATTGAAAGACGAGCGGGCGAAAAAGCGAAGCGGGCATTGCCCAGGTCTTACGCAATCATTCACAGCGCAATGAGACCACGGGATCGACGGCGGCTGCGCGGCGCGCAGGGAGCCATGCCGAGAGCACGGTGACTGCCGTGATGCCAGCCGCTGCGGCAATGAAAATCGTGGGATCGAAGGGACTCATGCGATAGAGCTGTGTGCGAATCAGACGAGCGGCGCCGAGGGCGATGGGAATCCCGAGGACGAGACCCGCAGTGAGCAAGGCAAGCGACTCGCGCAGCACCATCCACTGCACACCTCCCCCAGTAGCACCCAGAGCAATGCGGATGCCGATCTCGTTGCTGCGGCGCACCACGTTGAAGCTCATCACGCCGTACAGTCCGATGGCTGCAAGCAGTACCGCAAGCAAAGCAAAAATTGCCGTGAGCCGCGAGACCAGCGTCTCCTGGCTGGTGAAGGTCTGCAGATGATCGTGCATGGTGCGGACCTGAAGGATGGGCAGATTGGGGTCGATGCCTGCAATCGCGCTCCGAAGATCAGTGATCGTCGACGCCGGGTCGCCCGCCGTGCGCAGAAGAATGGCATTGGCAAAGCTGTCCTGAATGCCTTCGCCGTTCTTGCCGAGGATCTGCGCTACCGGTAGATACACCATGCGATAGGGATCTTCGCGCGGGTTACCAGACTTGGTGTCGCTGGCAATGCCTACGATCTGCCACGGACCCCCGACAGTATCGATGTCGATCTTCACCGTGCGGCCCACCGCATCTCCCTTGGGGAAGAATTTGCGTGCGATGGTCTCGTTTACTACAGCTACTTTCATGCTGTTGGCGGTGTCGGCGGGGCTAAGCGGCCGACCGGCGACGATCGAGATTCCCGCGGTTTCAAAGTACTGGCCTGAAACGCGATTCAGCACAGCCCCCATATCCTCTTTTGGGCCCGGGGTGTATCCGGAGAGGGCGATGGTTGAATTCCACGTACCGAAGCTGATGGGTGGCGATCCCGCAAGAGCCGCAGAACGAACGCCCGGGATCACCGACAAGCGCTCCAATACGCGCTGGTTCAAGGCGGGTATCTGCGCCGGCTTGTAGCCTGCCAGGTCGGGTGAAAAGTCGGCAATCAACAGGTGTGTGCGCTCGAAGCCGAAATCCTGGTTTTGTAGATTGCGCAGCGTGCGCAGAAACAGTCCGGCGCCCACCAGCAGCAGAAGGCAAAACACGATTTGCGAGGTAACCAGCGCTTTGGGCCACCAGCGGCTGGTACGTCCACCGCTGCCTGCAGCGGTCCGGGTGGTGGCGTTCATGGCCGGCGTCGCCGAAGCGCGAGCCACGTGCAATGCGGGGGCCAGACCGAAAAGCAAACCCGCGAAGATCGACACACCCAGCGTGAACAACAGGATGGCAGAGTCTGGTGAAGCATCGAGCGGAACATACGTTGCGCCCTGCGCGACAAAAGCGATGAGAGCACGCGTGGCGGTAAAAGCCAGGCCAAGTCCGAGCAGGCCGCCTGAAAGCGATAGCAGTAGCGCCTCCAACATTCTCTGCCGGATTATGCGTCCGTGGCTCGATCCCAAGGCAAGACGCGTGATCGTTTCGCGTTGCCGCGCGATGGCCCGAGCCAGGAGGAAATTAGCGAGGTTGGCGCACGCGATGAGCAGAACGACGGCTACGATCGCCATGAGGATCGTGAGGGAGTCGCCGTATTGAGAGCGAAGCCGCGAAACTCCGTGTGCGCCAGAGACGAGGCGGACGGTGATGCGCTCAATCTCCTGCTGTCGTGTGGCAGCGATGGCGTGGCCTTCGCCTGCGCGAACGTAGTCACGAATCTGACGATCGAGCCACGTCTGGCCGGCAGTGAGCTGCGACTGACCGCTTCGCCGCGCGACCATATGCAGGAAATAGACCGACCGCGGCTCCAGGAAGCCCGGCTGCAAGACGATTTCCCGGACCATGGTGATCGGCACCCAAATTTCGGCCGGCTCCAGTTCCTGTTGAATGCCGTGAAACTCCGCAGGCATTACGCCGACCACCGTAAACCGCGTGGCGTTGAGGGAGATGGACTTGCCGAGAATGGCGGGGTCGGAAGAGAACGATTGTTGCCACAGATGATAGCTGATGACCGCAACCGCGCTGCGGTCCGGAGCATCGGCGTCAGACCGGGCAATGGCGCGGCCAAGTAGCGGCTCCGCGCCCAGAACGCTAAAGAAGTTTCCGGAGACTAGATTGGCGGGAATCTGAAGCGCTGCGGCGGTGTTGGGGAGACTAAGGCTCACTCGTGGTGAAAAACTGGTGTAGGCGGCGACGCTCTGGAATGGGCCGGGATTGGCTTCGAGTTGCCGCGCGAAATCGTAGGGGAACAAGTCGGCGGTGCCGAGGTCGACGCCGCCGAGAACGCCCGCGCTGGTGGACTTGCCGAACGTGACCAGTTGCTGCGGATCGCGCACGGGGAGGTTCCCAAGGAGAACCTGCTTGATCAGTGTGAAGATCGCCGTGTTCGCGCCGATACCAAGCGCCAACGACAGTACGGCAATCAGCGTGAAGCCGGGGCTGCGCGAAAATCCGCGAACGCAATGTTTCAGGTCGCTCCAGAGGATCTCAACTCTCGACTCCCAGGTGGCGGAGTAAATATTGTGTTTGACAGCGTTGGAGCTGCCCATTTCAACGCGGGCGGCGCGAGCGGCTTGCTCCGCGGGCATGCCACGACGCAGCTTGTCTGCGATGGACGCCTCGACGAACCCACGCAGTTCATCGTCCATTTCGCGCTCGATACGATCTCGATGGAACAGCGAACGGATTCCCCGTGCGATATTGCTTAGCAGCCGCATCCAAGCTCCTTCGGTATGTTGATTCAGGTTTCCATGATGCGAGCGATTGCAGAGACCTGGCGGTTCCACGTTTCTGCTTCGTCAGAGAGCGACTTGCGTCCACGAGCAGTCACCATGTAGTACTTGGCGCGGCGATTGTTCTCGCTTGCGCGCCATTCGCTCTTGATGCGCCCCGCACGCTCCATGCGAGCGAGCGCGGGAAGCAACGATCCCGGGTTGACGCGGAAACGCCTTTGCTCACCTGCTCGATGCGCAAGGCTACTCCGTAGCCGTGCATCGGCTCCAATACCAGAGTCTTCAGGATCAACATTTCCAGCGTTCCCTGTACAACGTCTCGTTCGCCCATCCCGACTTCACTCCTCTTGATGATCGAGAGGTTACACGAAGCTCCTCTCGACCGTCAAGATGATAGGGAGAAATCTGGTGACGAAGCCGGCTGGTTTTACCGATGTTGGAAAACACGATAGCCGCAGCCAAGGACAGGGGCCGCGCGTATCTTACTCCCCGGGACGATCTACAACTATGGCCTGGATACCATCAAAACCAGCCGCCGGAGGGCACGAGGCCATTGAGGCGCAGATACGTGACGAGATTGCCGTAATGCAAGGCGTCATGATTTCCGACCTGCGTCAAGATGAACATCTTGTTCGTCTTGAAGCC
>CAZSUK010000332.1:0-13068 GCA_964609355.1 uncultured Acidobacteriaceae bacterium
ATCGTGGGACGCAGGGTTTTTAAGAACGGTGAATTGAGAGGGTAACGGAGGATCAACATGTCTTTGGGGAAGGCCATGATCCACGCACGCAAACCGAAAGCCGGCGCGCAGGGGCGTGCGCTGCCTCATGAATCCGCTGAATCGCATGAAGGGTGGCCGGGGCAACGGGTTTCCTCTGCCTACACCATGCAGAAACCGGTGCTGGTGTTGAACGCCTCCTACGAGCCGATCAACATTTGTGGGGCTCGCCGGGCGTTGATCCTGGTTCTGAAAGGCGTGGCCAAGACGGAAGAGGAGCAGGGCGCCATTTTGCATGCTGCGTTGCTGCGCATTCCCATGCCCTCTGTCATTCGCCTGCTCGAGTATCGGCGCATCCCCCATCAGACGCGCGCCCTCTCGCGCAAGAACATCCTGCTCCGCGATCGAAATAGCTGCCAATATTGCGGGGTTGTCTTGCCTGCCGGCGAACTCACCCTGGACCACGTCATACCCCGTTCGCGCGGCGGACTCTCCACCTGGGAGAACCTTGTCGCCTGCTGCCATTCCTGTAATCGCAGAAAGGGTAATCATCTGCTTAGCGAGATCAGCGACATAAAGTTGATGCGCGAGCCGCGGCCCTTCTCCCTGCATACCAGCCGCCACATCATGCGTATGATCGGTCACTCCGATAACAAGTGGCGGAAATACCTCTATTACTAGAGAAACGAAAAAAGAGAATTCTCTACCACCAGACCAACCTGGACAGCAGGGGATAGTAAAGAGCCAGGCGTATGGGCAGGTTCTCTCCCTGAACGTGGCGCATGACAGCGGCGTAGGCTTCCAGTTGCGGCCGATATTTTGCTTTCTCGCCTTCGAGAAACGCGTCCAGACCAGAAGCACCGTGGCTCGCGGTTTTGTAGTCCACTATCCACAGATGCGTTTCCTCGGTGGTGCAGGGGGTTGCTCCAGCGCGAAAGATGCGGTCCCCACGCAGCGATCGTACGACTTCCCCTGCTCCCTCGGTAGCGGCCCACGCTGACCAGGAGATTTCAGTTCTAGCGCCGGCCCGTGCTCCGAGAATCCAACACCCGGTTGCATCCTTGAGCACCGCGGTCAGGGCGCGCACCACCTCCGCTGATTGCGATTCAGCCTCGGTCCGAGGCAAACCGTTGGCGCGCAACATCGCCACTGCCCGCGGACGCCAATTGACCACTTCCGCAAGAATCGCTGAGGAGGTTCCTTGGTTAGCGAGTTCCTCCAGCAGGGCGTGGACTACGGTGCCGAAGGCGCGGGCGGACAATGACCCGCGGGGGCGTTCTACGATTTCAAAGCTTCGCTCCTTTGTTTCTGGCGCATCGGCAATCAGCGGTGGTCCCCAGTCTGCCGGCAATCGACGCAATGGAATGGCCCAATGGGGCGGCGGAAAGACAAGCTCTGTTTGCTGCTCGATGGCAGCAGATGCCTGGACTTTATGTGTCTGCTCGTACTCGCCGGCAAGCGCCGGCCAGGCAATCCCCAGCAGGCTATGGCTTGAGCCTGCGGTTAGCGTTTCCGTGTCCTTCTTTACGGTCGCGGCACCCAGCAAATGCAGTTCCTTCCTGGCCCGCGTGGCTGCGACGTACAGAAGGCGCCTGGCCTCGTCATCTTCCCGCCGGATTTGTTGCCTGCCGATCCAGTCGTAGAGATCGCCAGCTTTTCCGTTCCGGCCGATGGGGGCGACGATGAACTCGTGCTGTTCCTGCTCTGCCTCGCCAACCAGCCTGGTGCGTTCCAGGGAGCGGAGCAGCGGCTGTTGATCGGGCCGGGTCTCTCGTTCCAGTCCGGGCACGATCACGACTTCAAATCCCAGCCCCTTCGCCTTGTGAATAGTCATCAGCCGCACGCCGCAGAGTTCGTCCGCCATGGGATCGGGTTGTGCGCAAAGCTCGATGAGCCTTTCTTCCAGGCCGGCGGCCTCCGGACCCAGTTCTTCGAGCATGGCAAAAAAAGCGCGAACGTTTTCGTAACCAGCAAGGTCCACGCATGCGCGGCCTCCCAACGTCAGCCAACAACGCTCGATCCATTGCGCGAACGAGACCTGGCGATGCTTGCCGCGCATGGCGTCCTCGAGCACTGCATGGACACGTGCGGCCCTGCGCTGCCCATCTTCACTGAGCAGCGGCAGGCGTTCACGCAGTAGGCTGAGGATGGGCCGTGAAGCAAACTCCTTTTCGTCGTTGCCGCAGAGCATGTGCAGGTCTCTGAGCGTTAGGCCGCACCAGGGCGCACGCAGGACCGTTAGCCACGCAATGCGATCCATGGGATGCAACAAGGCACGGGTCACGGCAGTGAGGTCCCTCACTTCCTGCCGCTCCCCTAGCTGCTCGATCTCGACGGCACGGAAGACGATCCCCGCTTTACGGAGCCGACGCGTAATCAGTCCCAGGTGCGGCCTGGCGCGGACCAGCACTGCGATCCTGAAGGGATCACCCCGCTTCCGTGCTTTCTCCATCTGGGCTGAGTAGCCCTGGATGATGCTGACCACCTGCCTGGCTTCTGCATCTGCGGCGGAGCGCTTTTCTTCGGGACTGGGCTTCGAGGGACGGAAGAAGGGCCACAGGCGCACTCCCGGCGTTCCCTGCGGTGGAGGATCAAAGGCTATGGATTCAGCAAAAGTCACCTGGTAGTCATCCCCGCGGGCATTCGTCGTAAAGATGGCAGCGAAGATTTGATTCAGACGGTTCACCAACCCAGCATGGGAACGGAAGTTTGTTTGCAACTGTATTGGTGTCAATTTGACTGCAGCTGTCCCTTCGCCCAGGCCATGGCGCCGGGTGCGCTCAAAAAGCTCTACCTCGGCCTGGCGGAACATGTAGATCGATTGCATCGGATCGCCCACGAGAAAGCAGCTGCCCCGGCCGGCGGACTCCCATCCTCCGGCCAGCAGGGTGAGCAATTGGTATTGGCTGCGGGAAGTGTCCTGAAACTCGTCCACCAGCAGATGCGGCCATCGTTCGGCGATAGCGGCGGCGAGTTCGCTGGGCTCTCCCTGGTCGTCGCACAAGACCTCGCGTGCGGCAAGGCTCAACTCGACAAAGTCCACCACTCCGCGCTCGGCGAAGACCACGCGTAGCTGGGCGATCGCGTAACGCAGAATCACCAGCATGTGGCGCAGCATCTGCCAATCTTCTTCGGTGTAATTCTCGGGAGGAAGCCCGCGGAGTTCGCGCAAGACTGAGAGGAACTCGGGCTCGCTCTCGAACCGGCCGATGAGGGAGGCAAAGCGGTCTTTCGCAGCTTTGCCCTCCTTGCCGGAGATGAATCCTGTTTCGCGAGTTGGTGCCTTTCGCCAGTCATCGTCTTTCTTGAGCAGGAAAGTGCAAAGGCAGCTCCAGTGAGCGTGGCTCGTCAGGTCGCGAATGTAAGATACATGCTTCAAGGCAAGCAATTCCGATTCGGGTTCCAGGTTGCCACACGCTTCCGATAAAACCTTCACGAGCTCTTGCGCCAGCGCAGGATGATGTGCGAACAGTGACTGAGCTCTTTCCACGGCGTGCTCATGCTCGCGGCGGAGCGGCGCTTCCAGATGATTTCGCACCAGGGCCCAATCCACTTCTGAGCCGAGGAGAAGTGCAGGCCCCCACTGATCCCGTTTGTCGAGCATGTCCGCAATCAATCTTTGGCAATCCGGTAAGCTGGTTGAGCGTAGCTGCAACAGTGCGCGCAGCGCACTCGATAACTCTGGATTGCCGCCCAGTTCGGCCAAGGTGCGCCGGGCGGCCAGGGTGTACACCGGTTGCGGTTTATCGGTAGGGCTCAGAGATCCGCCCAGCCGCGAAAGCAGAGGAGTTTCGTGGGCGATCGCCAGGCAAACCGAGTCGATGGTTTGAATGTTCAGCCGCTGCGGTTGCTGCAGGAGATTCCATCCGCGCTTTCGGTCGTTGGCAAGGGCGGCTTTTGCCAACTGGACGTCTTCGCGGTCGCCATCGGTCCCGGCTGCAGCTTTTTGCAGGGCGGTCAGCACCCGCGCCCGCATTTCAGCCGTGGCCGCCAGGGTAAAGGTGATGGCCAGGATCTGTTCCGGCGCATCTACTTCAGAAAGCAACTTCAGCAGCCGGCGGATAAGCAACTCTGTCTTGCCTGAACCGGCGGGAGCCTGGACAAGAAAGGATTGGCGCGTGTCCAGGGTCAGAGCCCGTTCTTTTTGGTCGACAGGTACTGGGTTCTGCGTCAATCGGTTCCCCCGTCATCCTGATCATCCGTTCCACTCGCACGGTCGGTCTCGGCGATGCGGCATAGCCCGGGCAAAGGACAAAATTCGCAGGTCTTCGGATATCGCTTGGGGTCGACCTGCGCTTCACCGCGAAGAAACTGCCGGCCTACGTCGAGCAAAACCCGCTGCCAGGCTTGCAGCATCTCCGGGCGATAGGGCGGTTTCGACAATTTGGTGTCGCCGGCGATGACATCATCGGCGTTCTCGACCCGGCCGATGAACCTGGTCTCTCCTTCGCGGACGCGGCCGAGGAGCACGCCTTGCAATTCGTCCACCCGGCCGAAGCCGGCATAGAGTGGTAGCTGGGGTTCGTCCGGCCGCTCACCCTCCCAGGCATCTGCCTTGACTACGCCTGTCTTGTAATCAATGATCACGCGCCCGTTTCGGATGCAGTCGATACGGTCTACCCGCACTTGCAGCTTAAGATTTTCCACCGTGGCCGCGAGCTTCACTTCACCGGCTTCGACGGTGAACGGTGACCGTTTCGCTTCGTAATCCAGCCACTCGAGGATCAGGGAGCAAATGCGGTCTTGTTCTGCCTCGAGATAGGCCTGGCTCCAGTTCTGCTTGCGAGTATGTGGTGCGTTGCCGTATCTCAGCAGTGCAGACTTGACATGATGCTCGACAATCGCCTGCAGCCGGTCTTCTCTGCGCGCCTGCATCAGCCCGGCATAACTCTTCAATTCCGCCCACAAGTCTTCCAGGATCTTGTGCACTACGGAGCCGCGTTCTCGAGGTTCCAGTCCCCAGTCGGTCGCCTCCATGGGGCGAGCTGATAGCCGTTTGGTGGCAAAGGACTGAAAAGGACAAGCCGCCTGGCGTCTTAGGACTTCAGATCCTCCAGCATCCTGCTCACTCGGCCAGGGAACGATCGCGGCCGGCTCCTCATCGATCAACAGAGCCGCCGGTTGGTCGCCGTCATCGCCGCCGGCGAGCTGTGCGCGAAAACTCTGCGAGGTTATCTCCTTGGTCACGGAATTGACGAGAGTTGAGGGCCGGCAGAGCCCTTCCGCATTCTGTGCCGGATAACTAAAAACGCTTTTTGCCGCGCTACTCTGCAAACGAAGGGTTACCTGCTGCGCCAGTTTCCAATCAGCCGCAGTCTCAGAGTGAGGCATGCCGTGCTTTCGCTGCAGTGACACGGGGAGGAAGGGGTGGGGCCGGGCAACCGATGGCCAGTTCGCGTCGTCCGCGCCTAAGAACCATAAGGCGTCGAATGTAAGTCCGGCCGCTTCCAGCGGTCCGAGAATCTGAATGGGTGCATTCCGAGACTCGGGCGCGAAGATCGTCTGCTTGGCCTGCTGTTCCAGCACCTCCAGAAATTCGGCACAGCTTACCTTGCGCCCATCAAAGGCCAGCGCGGCCACGCTGTCGAGCAGATGGGACCACCTGGACTCGACCTGGAAGTCTTCGCTCTGCATGGAATGGGCACCGGGCCAGTGGACCGCAACCAAAATGCGCTCCGCCACGGTTACCCATTCGGAAAAGTTTAGGGCACCGTCCTGCGGCAGTATCCTTCGGGCTATTCGGAGCCGATGCTGCAGCGCGTCCAGGGGAGCTGCTTCCTTAGATCCGCTGCTGAGGAGTTGCAGGAATGTGTCGAGGTCCTGGTTCGGTTGGCGCATGAACTGGCTGCGCAATCTAGCGTCAAAGGCCGCGATTGGCAGCAGCTCATCCTGGTTCTCGCACAGGAAGCCGGAGAGCATCAGCCAGCTCAACTGTTCCTGGGGAAGCGGATCGTGCATCCAGCGCAACAGCAACAGAGCGCCACGCGCCATGGGAACGTTTTCGAGGGGTACGCCGAGAGAAAACTCGAAGGGGAGCGGCGAGTCGCGTTCCCCGATCGCTACTGCGTTCGGGGCGAGGAGCTGGCGGAAGATGCTTTCGATTTGCGGACGCACGCTGGAGACGTTGGGCACCACGATGGCGATGCGGTGAGTCGTCGCGCTTGCCAATTCTTGTTTCGCCCAGAGGGCACATATGGAGATCTCGTCTCGTTCGTCGACTGCTTTCACCAGCAGCGGTGTATCTAAGATCGAGATGGCGGTGACTTGGTCCACTTCGACCTGATGGAACTTTTGCAGTGCGTCCAGTAAGTATTCCTGAGCCGGTGTCATACGATCGAAGCCAGTTAGCACCAAGCGGCTGGGTACCTCAACCTGGTTGGCCAGCACCCCTTCGCGTAACACCAGCGGCAATTCGCTTCTACTCAGCCACCCTTCCCGGCTGCAAGTGTGTTTAAAAGCGCGCGCCCATTCGCGAAAGCTCTCGACATCGGGGCCGGCCACTCTTTCTCCGTTGAGGAAGTCGAGTGCGCGATAAGTGCAAAGCAGAGCATAGGCCTGCTGCGCGAGTTCGGCTACTCCGAGCACGGAAATGAGGCGGCGACCCTCGATAGCAGGCTTCACCAGCCGGCCCCAGACCTGTTGTTCCTGCAGGGTGGTCAGTAAGAGGCGATTCTCGCTGCCGGAGCGCAAGCACTTCTGCCACAGGCGGTTCAACCAGATATCCCAGTCCAGGATTTCCGGGGACTGCCAGGCTTCTCGTCCCTGGCTTCGTTGTGCTTCGCCGTACAGCCGTCGTAAGGCCCTGGCAGAGCGGGCGGTTGAGGTGATCACCGTATCGCCGTTCTCGATCGCTGCGGCGATGGACCGGGGGAGTTGCATCCCTTGTTTTATACCGCAAAGGAAGGCTGCTGCGCCGCTTGCGTGAGGCGTGTACACTCAGTGCATGCGGCGGATTGCAGCATTGGTTTTGCTGTGCGTTTTCGGGACAGTGTTGCCCTCGGCGACTGTCGTCGCGCTCGCCGCTCCGCAGCAATTAGTTCCCATTTGTTGCCGCGCTCATGGGGCTCATTCGTGTGTGATGGGTGTTTCCATCAGTGCAGGAGCCGGGTTTCGCCAGGCGGCTTGTCCCTTTGGTCCGACTCTTCGCGCCATCAGTTCGGTTACCCTTTCCGCTGATTTTAGTTCCCGTGTGGCTTTTGGCCTGGTTGCTGCGAACGCAGAGCAACAGCTCATTGCGGATGCGGTGGCAAGCAGCGTGCTCTTCCGTTCCGCTCCACGTGGGCCTCCTTCTTCCTCCCTTCTCTAAAAAATCAAGACTGCCACAGTTGCTTCCGAGACGCTTTAGCGTCCGTGGGGAATCTGACTTCACCCTAGTTTTCCCGATTTCTCCGGAAGCGTTTCGGGGTGAGAGCAGTGGTATCCCACATCTCGCGAAAAACGAGCGAGATGCCCCGAAGTTCCTGTACGCAGCTCTCGACAGGATCGCGTGTGCGCCTTTCGGAGGGCGCTTGCGGGGAGGAATCTGAGCGAGCCGCAGGGCGCACTGCAGATCCCTCCACTACGCTTCGCTTCGGTCGGGATGACAAGGCGAGCGGGGTGGCTCTGGTTGGAGTTGTTAGCGGGATGGGGAGAGTTTCCGGGTGAGAGTTTCATCCGCTCGCTCGATAGCAAGATTTGGAGGGGAGTGATGGTTGTTCGTTTGCTGTGCCGCGTTTTCATTGCCGCCTGCTTGCTCTCTTTGCCCCTCGCAATGGCAGCCGTGCTGGCCACTGTCCGCGGAGTAGTCCACGATCCGCAGCACCGGCCTATTGCGGGCTCTACGGTGACGTTGCACGCAGCTACTTCGGATTTTGTGGAAGAGGAGAAGACCAATACGGATGGTGAGTTCAGCTTCTCCGCCGTGCCCGCTGGGGACTATTTCGTTACTGCCGCCCAACCGGGATTCGACACCGCGAAGCAGAGCATCACGGTGGCGTCCAACACTTCGCCCATTCTGCACATTGAGCTATCGGTTGCCTCAGTGCAGCAGTCGGTCACGGTGGATACCAACACGTCCGCAGTCAATGTCGATAGCATCACCCCCACCACGCTGATCAGCCGTGAAGATATTGCCCACACCCCCGGGGCCGATCGAACCAACAGCCTTGCAATGATCACGGACTACGTGCCGGGCGCGTATATGACGCATGACATGCTGCACATGCGCGGCGGACATGAATTGAGCTGGCTGATCGACGGCGTGAATATTCCCAACACCAACATCGCCAGCAATATCGCGCCCCAGATTGATCCCAAGGATATCGACTACCTGGAGGTCGACCGGGGGAGCTATCGAGCCGGGCTGGGCGACCGTACTTACGGCGTCTTTGACGTAGTTCCGCGCAGCGGCTTCGAGCGCAATCGCCAGGGCGAACTGGTGCTCTCGGCGGGCAGCTTCTATCAGACGAATGACCAACTCAGCCTGGGTAGCCACTCGAAAAAATTTGCCTGGTACACCAGCGTCAACGGCAATCGCAGCAACTATGGATTGCAGCCTCCGATCGAGACACCGGTTCATGATGCCAGCAACGGCTATGGTGGGTTCGCCTCTTTCCAATACAACCATGATGCGGCCAACCAACTGCGCCTGGTGACGCAGCTCCGAACCGACTATTACCAGATACCTTACGACCCCGACCCAGATGATTGGCAAAATCAAATCTATGATTCAAGCGGCCTGCGCGACGGGGAGCATGAGACCGATAGCTACGCTGCCTTGACGTGGGTGCACAACTTCAACGCCTCCACAGTGCTGCAGTTGTCACCCTTCTACCACTACAACGATGCCACGTATGATCCGAACGCGCAGGACCTGCCGACCGCCACGAGTTCGAAGCAGACAGGGAACTATGCAGGGGTTCAGTCTTCTATCTCGACCGTGATCGCGAAGAACTCCATCAGTGGCGGGGTGTATGGGTACGGCCAGCATGAGCATGATGTTTTTGGCGTGGTCTTCAACGATGGCAGCAGTCAGAATTTTACCCAGCCGGAACAAACTAGCGGCGGGGTGGAGGAAGTCTTTGTCGAAGACAGCTATAAGCCGGCGACGTGGCTTACGCTTGTTGCCGGTCTTCGGCAGTCATACTTTGCGGGTGCTATCACCGAAGATGCTGTGTATCCCCGGGTCGGCGCCGCTGTTCTTATTCCCAAACTTAACTGGGTGGTGCGCGGGTTTTATGGCCGCTTCTATCAACCGCCGCCGCTTACCAGCCTTTCGGGTCCTGCCTTGCAATATGTCGTTGCCAGCAATACCGGCTTCCTTCCCCTGCACGGGGAGCGGGATGAAGAGCATCAATTCGGAGTACAGATTCCGTTCCACGGATGGCTGCTGGATGCCGATACATTCGAAACCAAAGCACAGAATTTTCTCGACCACAGCAATATCGGCGAATCCAGTATCTTTATCCCGGTCACGGTGCAGGGAGCGAAGATTCAGGCCTGGGAACTTACCATTCGCTCGCCGCGTCTTTGGCGCTTCGGACAAGCGCACCTGGCTTATTCCAACCAGGTGGCCCAGCAGATTGGCCCGATTACGGGCGGCCTGATTTGTTATCCACCGGATTCACCTGCGTGTGAGGTTGCACCGGGATATTCGGCGCTGGATCATGACCAGCGAAATACGCTGAATGTCGGCATGAACGGGAATTTGCCTTATCGTGCTTATGCTTCTTTGAATATCTATTATGGTTCAGGTTTTTCTAACGGGTATCAGGACCCACCCTCCCCGTTTAACGGGGCTTATCTCCCCGGGCATGTGTCTGCCGATTTGTCTTTGGGTAAGGAGATCGGGGAGAATTTATCTGTGTCCGTGCATGCGCAGAATGTATCGAATACCCGCAGGTTGTTGGACAACAGTCTTACGTTTGGAGGATTTCACTATAACGATCCACGGCAAATTTACGGCGAGGTGCGATACCGGTTTCATTTCTAGTCCGGGGGCACTCACAATTGTTCTCATCCTCTGCTTACTGGCTGGTCTCGAAGGATGCCAAAGCGAACCACCGGCGGTAGAGCCGCAGCCTACTGGAGCAACTTACCAATTGCGAGGGATTGTCGTTTCGTCCGATGCCGCCAAAGGTGTCGTCACCATCGATACGGAAGCCATTCCCGGGCTGATGGGCGCCATGACCATGCCCTATAAACTTGTGCAGCCCGGCGTTGCTACCGAACTTCACCCGGGAGATCACGTCACCGCCCGGCTGCGAGTTTCAACGGATTCCAGCGTGCTGGACCAGATCGATGTGACCGCGCAGGCTAAACCGGACTACAAGCCAGATAAGCTCTACAACGTCCCCGCGCCCGGGCAGACGGTGCCTGATTTCAAATTTATCAATCAGAGCGGCAAGACGATCGGCGTCGATCAATTTCGCGGCAAAGCATTGCTGGTCACCTTCATTTACACCCGCTGCCCATTGCCCGAGTACTGTATCCGCATGAGCCGCAACTTCGCTGACATCCAACAGCTGCTGGCCGCCGACCCTGAGCTCTATAGCAAAACCCATTTGCTGAGCGTCAGCTTTGACCCGGCACATGACACGCCAAAGGTGCTGCGCAGTTACGGCAACGCCTATATTGGCGAATCTGGAGTCAAGGCATTTTCTCACTGGGATTTTGCCGCCCCGCCCGCCGCGGAACTGGATTCGGTCGACCAGTTCTTTGACGTAGCCGTGAGCCCGGGCAGCAGCAATACTCTCACCCACTCTCTTTCCACCGTGATCATTGCGCCCAATGGCAAGATATTTCGCTGGTATCCGAGTAATGACTGGACACCCTCCACCGTGGTTGACGACATTAAGCAAGCCGTTGCCCAATAAGCATTGGGTGGTTCAACCGCTGGTATAAAAGGAAGCAATGATTCTTGTGCTCATGGGAGTGACCGGGTCTGGTAAGACGACGATTGGCAAATTGCTGGCCTCAGAAACAGGCTGGCGCTTTTCCGACGCAGACGACTTCCATTCCGACGCGAACAAGGCGAAGATGCACGCCGGTATTCCCCTGACCGATGAGGATCGGCAGCCGTGGCTCCAAACCCTGCACGCATTGCTGCTGGGCTGGTACGAAGCAGGAATCAGCGGCATCCTGGGCTGCTCTGCGTTAAAGCAAAGTTACCGCGAGATGCTCAGCCCGCAAATTCCCTCGGTCAATATTCGCTTTATCCTGCTCGATGTCCCCCGACCGGTGCTCGAAGAGCGCCTTAAAGGGCGCAAGAACCATTACATGAATCCAGAGCTGTTGCAGAGCCAACTCGACACCCTTGAGGTGACCCCCGATCTCATGCGCGTCGATGCAGAGGGGCCACCCCAGAAGATCGTGCAGGAGATCCTGGATCAGCTGTTGACCGTAGAAGGCAAGATCGACGTATAGGGACCGCATCTTTCTCGGTGGAGGTAGAATCAAGCTGTGTCTACTCTTCTTCCCATCGACGTAGCAACCCCTCGCAGTGTGGTCCTTGACCCGCCCTTGACCGATGCCGAGCTGGAAGCTCTCAGCATCGCCAGCGACTGGTTCCGTCTGGAGCGTTCCAGAGAAGGGAAAATCCTGATCCACCCACCCGCGGGAGGACTGACCAGTAGTGGAAATGCAGAAATCGGGTCCCAGCTACATTCCTGGTGGATGACCCATGAACGGGGGAGGGTGTTGACTCGAGCGGCACTTTCTTCCTTGCGGACAGTTCGATGTTGAGCCCGGATGCATCGTACGTTCTGCCGCAGAAGCTGAAGGGATTGACCAAGGATGAGCTGACGGGCTTCCCCCGCCTCTGCCCCGACTTCGTAATCGAGTTGCTCTCGTTTTACGGACAGCCTCCTTAAGGCTCGGGAAAAGATGGAACGTTGGATTGAGAACGGCGTCACTTTCGGATGGCTCATCGATCCATATAAGAAGAAGGTCTATGTCTATGAACCTGGCAGCCAGGCTGCTACCGTATCAGGCAATGTCGTTCACTGGAAAGGCCCTGTCGAGGGGTTTGTCTTCAAACTTGACCGACTTTGGCGCCGCTATGAAATTTGAGCTTTATTCTGGACGCGGAGGCGCCCGCCCCTAATGGCGAAAGTCACGGTTCTCTTTGGTGTGGTTCTGATCATCCTTGGTGGTGCTAGCTATATTCTCACTGGCCACAAATTTCCTACTTCACTGATTCCAGTTGCCTTCGGAATCCTGCTCGCTACCTTCGGTAGCATGGCCGAAACCCCCGACAGCCGGCGGCGCATGTTGTTCATGCACATTGCGGTTACGGTGGGCCTGCTTGGCTTTCTGGCCACCGCTCCGGCCTTGATCCAGGTGGTGCAGCTTTTCAAAGGCAAGTTGTTCCCCTATCCGGCAGCCGTGGAAGAAAAAGCAGCGATGTCCGGCCTTATGCTCATCTATGTACTACTGTGTGTGCGTTCGTTTATTGCTGCGCGCCGCTCGAGAGTCTAGGGGGCCTTTTACCGCGTGAGTATGCGATCCAGCTCCGGGGCAGGGATGTCCCTCCGTGCCGAACGGTCAACCCGGGGACGCAGCGGTGCCGCCGCCGAAGAGGTTAAGAAGAAACGACCTCCCCTGCGCAAGGTGCTGCCGGAAATCTGGACGCTGGTCAAACCGCGCAGGTGGCTGCTGGCGTTCGGTTTTGTGTTAATGGTCATCAATCGTGTCTCGGGCCTGGTTCTGCCCGCGTCCACCAAGTTCCTGGTGGACAACGTTTTGATCAAACACCAGGCAGGGAAATTGCCGCTGATTGTGGGCGCGGTTCTGCTGGCGACGACCATCCAGGCAATCACATCCTTTTCCCTCACCCAGTTGCTCTCGAAGGCTGCCCAGCGGCTCATTGCAGACCTCCGCATGCAGGTGCAGGCACACATCGGCCGTCTCTCCGTGAGCTTCTACGATGCAACCCGCACTGGCGTGCTGGTGTCGCGCATCATGACCGACGTGGAAGGCGTGCGCAACCTGATCGGTACCGGCCTGGTTGAATTCGTAGGCGGCTTGCTCACCGCGGCAATGGCCTTCGTCTTCCTCATGCATCGCAGCCCC
>CAZSUK010000333.1:0-8949 GCA_964609355.1 uncultured Acidobacteriaceae bacterium
TGCGAATAACTTTGCCGGTTCGATCGTTCGTCGCGTCACCCGCGGCATGTGGGCGGTGGATCTGATGGATGACACGCTGCTGCTGGCCTTACTGCCTGCATCGCTGGTGCTGGTGGGCAGTGCGCTGGTGCTGGGTTCGCACTGGCTGTCGATGGGGCTGATCGTCGCGACTGGCGCAAGTCTTTATGTGGGCCTTTCCATTGCGCTGTCGCTGAACTTCGTTTCCCCGGCGGCGCGATTGTCGAATGCACAAGACACGCTGGTGGGAGGATCTCTGGCAGATGCCGTGACCTGCAATGCGGTGGTGAAATCGTTCGGAGCAGAAGCGCGCGAAGATGCGCGGCTTGCCCGCGTGCTCAACAAGTGGAGCCGCCGCACTTATCGCCACTGGACCAACGGCACCTGGAGCGGAACGACGCAAATGATCGTGTTGCTGGGGCTGCGAGGAGCGGTCACCTCGTACGCGATCTGGTTGTGGTGGCAAGGCAGGGCCACACCAGGCGGAGTCACCTTCGTGCTGACAAGCTACTTCATCGTGCATGGCTATTTGCGCGATGTTGGACAGCATGTGGCGAACTTGCAGCGCAGCGTGAACGAGATGGAAGACCTGGTCGAGATGAACGTGCTGCCATTGGGGGTCGCAGACCATCCACAGGCGGCGCCGATCCGCATCGACAAAGGCGAAGTGGTCTTCGATCGCATCACCTTTCGCTACGGTGCGCATAGCGAGCCGCTCTTCCGCGACTTTACCCTGCGCATTGAAGCGGGCGAACGCGTGGGCCTGGTTGGCCACTCGGGATCCGGCAAAACGACCTTCGTCAAGCTTCTGCAGCGGTTGTATGACGTGAACGACGGACGAATCCTGATCGACGGACAGGAGATTGCCCTTGCGGCTCAGATGTCGTTGCGGTCGCAGCTTGCGCTGGTGCCACAGGAGCCTTTGCTCTTCCATCGTTCATTGGCGGAAAACATCGCCTACGCGCGTCCGGAAGCGACGGTGGCGCAGATCGAGCGTGCCGCTCAGTTAGCCAATGCGCACGACTTCATCATCCGCCAGCCGAAGGGGTACGCCACCCTGGTCGGCGAGCGTGGGGTGAAGCTTTCTGGTGGGGAACGCCAACGGGTAGCGTTGGCCCGTGCTTTTCTGGCCGATGCGCCAATCTTGATTTTGGACGAGGCGACCTCGAGCCTCGATTCAGAATCGGAGGCGCTCATTCAGGAGGCAATGGGGCGATTGATCGTAGGCCGTACCGCGATCGTGATCGCGCATCGGCTATCGACGGTGCGCATGCTCGACCGCATCCTCGTCTTCGAGCAGGGCCGCGTGGTCGAAGAGGGAACCCACGAGGCGCTCGTACGCAGAGCTGGAGGCACGTACAAACGGCTCTTCGAACGGCAAGCCCTCGGCCTGTTTGTCGAAGAGTCTGACCTGGATGAAGCAGAAGAGCTGCGAGCCTGAAAACAACTTCGGCGCCCCAGTCTCCTAAGGAAGAAGTCCGTTTTTCGTGGGAGGTTGAGAGGTCAGATCTGATCATCCCACCCTTCGCAAAGAACGCGAAGGGTGGGAGCGGATACCGCGGGAAGAACAGTTTTACCCGCGGTAACCGCGTGGGGTACCCGTCAACTAGTGGAGGCGACAGGGCCCAAGAGCGCGTCGCTTCCAACACCTTCACGGTTTACGTGACGCTGCTGCTTTTGGATCGAACACGGCAACTCCAACGCGGGAGTCAGCGCATCCGTAGTAGAGAAACCACTTCTCGTCAAAGAACACCAACCCTTCCGCGAAAGTCGTACCAGCAGCATACTGGCCGCTCTGTTCCCACGGCTCTTCTGGCTTGAAGAACGGCTCTTTGCTGCGGGCTATGAGTTTTCGAGGGTCATCCGTTGAGAACAGCGCCTGTCCGTCGGAATACGCGTTGGCGGCAAGACCTGGTGCTCCGTCCACCGCTGCATTCTTGCCGTTGTAGATGAGGAGAATGCCGCGATCGGTGACCAGCGAAGGTGGCCCTACTTCGGGGAAGGCACTGTCGAAGTGTCGCGGCCGCCGGCGGAGCAACACGATCGGCTTGCCGGATGCATCCTCAACTGGTGTCCAGTGGATCAGATCAGGCGAAGTTGCCAGCCGCACTTCTATCTCTCCCCAATACATCCAATATTTGCCCTCGAGCTTTGCCGCAATCAAGCGGCCATCCTTGGGCTGGGTTACGATGCTGGCCGATTTGTAATCGAAGTGTTGATATGTTTCCCCCAGCAGCGCGGGTCCCTCTTTCGTCCAGTGAATCAGATCAGTCGAGGTTGCAATTCCAATGTCAGTCGAGCGGCGGTTCCACTGGGTATAGGCGAGAACATAGGTGCCGTCGTCGCGCTCCACCACGCGTGGATCTTCGACGCCGCCCGGCCACTCCCGCTCCTGCTGCGAATCATGGTCGGGATAAAAAACCGGGGTCGGCTCGGTCGTGAAGTGAATGCCATCCTCACTCGACGCCAGGCCCAGCCGCGAGGTATGCATCCCGATAGCCATCGTCCCGGAGTCATCCTCAGCCCGATACAGAACGTACACTTTGCCTTGTCGCACGATGGCGCCAGGGTTGAAGGTGTGCAGCGCCTCCCACCGCACGGGCTTGTTGGTAATGGGATCGGTAAACACGGGTTTCGAGTTGGGTTCGATGATGGGCGCATGGACCGGGCGCACGAAAGGGCCGAGGGTCCACTCGCGTTTTTGCGTCGACTGAGCGGGACCAGCGAGCAGTAGAACAAAAGCCACAGAAGCTGTGGCTGATATGACAGCCGCTTTACTTTTTGCCACGGTAAAAGACGTGCCAGATCTTTCCGTTCTGGCTGTCGGTGATAAACAGTGTGCCATCTGGAGCTTCTGCCACGCCGTCGGCGCGCGCCAGTGCGTCGTTTGGATTTGCCAGCGGGTCTTTGCCGGCAAACCCGTTGGCGAAAATCTCAAACTTGCCCGAGGGCTTGCCGCCGGCGAATGGTTGGAAGGTTACGTTCGACGGAGCTTGTGGCAAGGGGGCCCGGTTCCAGGAACCATGAAAGGCCATGAACGCTCCGCCTTTGTAGCGCGCGGGAAATTGGCTGCCGGAATAAAACATCACGTCCACGGGGGCCCAATGTGCCGGATAGCTGGCGACCGGAAGCGCGAAAGCGCTGCAACGTCCCACGACTTTGCCATCGCCGCCATATTCAGGATTAAGCAGGAGCTTTTGTTGGGTGTAGTCAAAAAAGCAATATGGCCAGCCGAAATCAAGTCCCTCGGTTGCGCGGTACATAGGCTCGGCCGGGCGGGTGGCATTCTCTTCCGCAGTAAATTTGGCCGGCCAAAGAACGTCCAGCTGGTCGCGGCTATTCATGACGATATAAAGCGCGCCATCGTGCCAGGCGATCGCCGGTTCCTGGCGCAATCCAGTGACAAACTTCTGCCCGTCAGCCTCTTTCTGGTGCAATTTGTTTTCATCAAACTTCCAGATGCCGCCGTGGGTTTCCAGCAGCGGACACGGGTCCTGACCCACAATGCCTTTCTGCCGGTCCAGCGACTGGCAGGCATTGGAGGGAGATCCGATATTGATGTAGAGCGACCCTTTGCCGTCGAATGCGATGCCCTTGTCGTGATGCTCGTGCTCCGTAGGCAGGTCTTCGACTACCACCTCGGGTGGCCCTGCCGGCTTCAATTGCCCCGGCGTCATCTTCCACCGCTCGACTGACTCCACTTTTGCCACGTACAAATAGCCATTGCGCAAGGCAATGCCGGTGCTGCTTCCGTCGCCAAAATGTTCTTTGATCTCAAAACGGCCGTCACCGTTTTCATCGCGCAACGCCACTACGCCGCCGGTCTTGCCCCTTCCGCTTTGCAGAGCAACATACAAATCGCCGTTCGAAGCTACCACTGCGTGCCTTGCCGTACCCAAATCGTCGGCGGCCACCAACGCGCAAAAGCCGTCGGGCAGCGTCAGCCCTGCGTTGTCAGGGTCGCAGGCAAACGGAACTGCCGCATGCAGGGTCATGCAACACGCGACGATTACCAACAATCCAATAAAATGGTGTTTTGATGTCATTGCTTTGTCCGGGTGCGGTGTCCAGTACGATCAGGGTAGTGTAATCTTTCTGAGGAGACGAGTGGTGCGAGCGAACAAGAACGTCCTATTTTGCCTCAGTCTTATCTTGAGCGGATCTTCCTGCCAGTTTCTGCAGGGGCAAGCGAGCTCGACAACCGCCGATGGCATATACTCGGCCGATCAAGCCCAACGCGGAGAAGCCCTTTACAAGAAGCAGTGCTTATCGTGTCATGGGGAAGCACTCGACGGCGTAGGTCCATATCCCCCGCTCAGCGGAGACGACTTCCTCTCCAAGTACGAGGGTCAGCCCGCAGGCAATGTTTACGACATGATTCAGAAGTTGATGCCCGCTACGGCGCCCGGCTCGCTCACTCGTCCGGAAGCAGCCGACCTTTTGGCCTATATTCTCAGCTTCAACAAATTTCCCGCCGGAAAAACGGACCTGCCCAGCGACGCGGACAGCCTCAAAAAACTGATCGTGCCTAAGCCTGCGCCCAAAACGTAAAGCGCGGGAAAGCACCGGAACCCGGCTACAGGTGAAACACGTGGTCGGCCCCAAACACCAGGCCCAGCGTAATCACCGCGATCACGATTTCTCCCACCGCTCCCACGATAAACGGCCGTGCGCCCTGCTTACTTAGCTCGCGCAGATTGGTACGCAAACCCACCCCGGCAAATGTCAGCAGGAAAGCCCACCGGGACAAATTGCCCACGGCCGCGAGTTGCGGCTTGGTGAAAAACCCCACCGTGGCAAGCAAGGAAATAAGCAGAAACCCGAGCACAAACTTGGGAAATTTCCTCCACAGAAATGCGCCCTTGTTCTTTACCTCGTCCGCCTGGCCTTTCGAAGCCCAGTAAATGGCATAACCAAGAACGATGAAACCAATCGTGGCGTTGCGGCAGGTTTTCGCCAGCACCGCGATTTTGCCCGCCGCATCGGAGTAGAGCGCTCCGGCGGCAGTCGCCTCTGCTGTGTTA
Organism: uncultured Acidobacteriaceae bacterium; assembly: GCA_964609355.1. GTDB lineage: Bacteria > Acidobacteriota > Terriglobia > Terriglobales > Acidobacteriaceae > PALSA-350. The sequence goes on from CAZSUK010000333.1 coordinate 5,043, forward strand.
TCCACCGCCAGCCCAGCCCACAGGCCGTAAGCGTGATCGCTCAAATGCAAAACATGTCCAACCAGCGGGAAGAGAAACAAAGAGATCGCGCCCAGCAACAGAATTGCGGCAATCGCATACGAGGAGTCTTCTTCGTCGGCATCGATCGCCCCTTGGGCAGCGATAATCGCAGAGACTCCGCAAATGGACGATCCAACCGCCAACAGCGTCACCAATTTTGGTTTCAGTTTGAAAGCGCGGCCAAGATAGGTCATAAACGTGAGCGCCAGGGCCAGTTCAATCGCGATTAGAATCAGCGAGACCCCTCCCAGGCGCCGAACGTCGCCTAATAGGAAGCGGGCGCCGAGGAGCACAATCCCAGCCTTGAGCCAGAATTCATAGGTCGCTACCCCGGAACGAAAGATGGCCGGGACGCCGATGGTATTGGAGATTGCCAGGCCAATCAGAATGGCCCAAAGAACATACTCAATATTCGGCAGCACCAGGTGGTGCGCCTTACCGTAAGCAGCAATGAAGTGCTCGATAAATTTGCCTGCATAGCCGACCACGGCGAGCAGCAGAATCCCTGGTATGAGCCCGGCTGCGCGGACCGGGGCTGTCGTTTCTCTGGGTGCAATTGCAGGTGCTGGCGGGGCAGATGTTCGGACGGCAGAGTTGGCCACGGATCTTCCTCGTTTCCGCTGTTACCAGGGAATGTTCGTCAAAACGCCGAAACGGACAAGCAGCGCCGCCGCAAACGCCAGCAGAACGGCCCAGGTGTCGAGAGAAACGCGCTGAAGCGGAGAAGGCTGGGACATGTGCGACTCCTGTGGAGAAACCCTAAAACTGTTTTGTAGGAAGTCCGGCGGAGGAGGGAACTAGCGACAACAACAGGCGGAGAGCCTGTTCATGATGCATAAAGCGAAATAAGCGGCACGGTACACAATTGGACTCTAGCATAGCCGTGCAACCGGGGCAAGGAACACCGGCCTAGCCACCTAATTGGAGCTGATGGAATACCGGACTACCAGGCCTTCCACGTAGGTTACTTGCACGCTGCGATCGCCAGTTAAGTATTGATAGATTTGTGTCTTCAAGCCGTCGCCTGAAACAGATTCTGATAACTGCTTTCCTGGCCCAAACAAGCTGCTAACCTCGTCCATCTTCATGCCGCGCTTGAGGTGAGCCGTTGCCGGAACCGAGGCATCGGCGCCTGGATTTTGATTTTGCACCGCAGGCCCAGGTCCCGCTTGCTGCGGACCAGCGAGACTTACGTAATCCGATAGCAGCTTCATCACCGCATCGGGATTGTTTTCCCCCGGAGGGACTGCGCCTGACCAGCGCAGGTTGAATCGGGAACCACCCTGCAACCGCTGATCGGCAATCTTCTGTGCCTTAATCTGGCTGGCTATCTGGGCGGCAGCGCGGTTGTCGTCCTCCTGGCGCTCCCGTCGCGACCGCTCGCGATCCAGGTCACGCTGTAGCTGGCGTTTTTGATCTGGGTCAGTGGTATTCGAGATATCCCTTTCCAACTGCTTCTCGTAGGAGCTCTTGTCCACCGTCTTGGGGTTGACCGTCGAACTGCTGTCATCGAAGAACGTCCCAAAACCGCCTCCGTTCAACTGAAACTCGATGCGATCATTCTTGACCACGACGCCGGTCACTCGGGCGGTCTCGCCTTTGTGGATGGATACCCCATTGCTCTTGAGGCGGTTCGAGTACTCTTTCCAGTTCATTGGATTGTCTTGATTGAAGCGCAGATCGACTCCCTGCTGGGTGCCCGGCATATCGATCTTCACCAGCACTTCCTTGCCCACCAAACTCTGCAGCGGATCCGGAGTTTGTGCGCTCAAGGGCCAGTTGCCAAGTGCGATGGCAAGAAAAACGATGCTCTGCGCAAGTCGAAACACGTCTGGTCGCTCCCGAGGGACGATCATAAGCGAGGTCTGTTGTTCACTCAATGAATTTGCTGCGGGATGGAAAAGGCCCGCAGGTGGTTCCCCGGTTGGTCGCGTCGAGAGTTTATTAAGCCATGAGAAATGAATGACATGTGTGAGTTGCCAAACTACGATGGCGGCCCAGCAACTTGTCCCGCCCGCGGGGGTTCATCCTGATGTCGAGGTGTGTTTTGCGCAAGACGCCTGGATTGACGATGATCCTCTGTTCTCTGGCGTTGACCCCGGCTTGGGCAGCGAAGAAGAATCTGCCTCCGGACCGCACCGTAACGGTCAAGCTCCCGGCCCCGCCCAAGCTAAAGCAAATTCAGGGCGACGATCGCATTGTCCATGCGCTCGACCGCTTGACCTTTGGCCCCCGTCCCGGCGAGATAGACCAGGTAAAGGCCATGGGTCTCGAGGTCTGGATAAATCAGCAACTACATCCTGCAAACATTGACGACACGGCGATGGAGCAGCGGTTGCAACAGTTTCCAGCCATGCGCTTGCGGGAAGAAGAGTTAACCCACAAATTCCCCCCGGGCAGCATCATCCGCCAGGTAGAGAACGGAAAAATATCCGTGCCTCTTTTCAATGCGACGAGCGCGCCATTTATGAAAACCAGGTAGTCACTGACCGAAAGAAGCAGGAGCAGGATAAGGCGAAAGCGAAGGATGCATCCGTGGTGAGCAATGCACCGCCGGCCCCGGCACCTCCAGTCATGTCTGCAGAGCAGGTGACGGCCCTGTTGAGCCTTGCTCCCGCAGCACGAATGGCCAAGGTCCTCTCGCTGCCTGCGGGCGAGTATGGTCAACTACGCAAACAGTTGTCACCCGTCCAGCGTACGGCCCTGGATGATGGAATGTTGCCGGAGCAGCGTGAAACTCTGATTGCCCTTGATAATCCGCGCCAGGTGGTGCAGAGCGAACTCTTACAGAGCAGAGTACTGCGCGCGATTTACAGCCAGCGCCAGCTACAGGAAGTGATGACCGACTTCTGGTTAAACCACTTTAACGTTTTTCAAGGTAAGACAGGCGAAGAAATCTACAGCCTGGTGCCCTATGAACGCGATGTGATTCGTCCCAACGCGTTGGGCAGCGTCGAAGTGCTGCTCATTGAAACGGCAACCAGCACTGCGATGATGACGTATCTGGACAATGCCGGCAGCACGGGTCCGCACTCGCTCAACGTACTCGGAGGGCCGGGACGCCCCGTTCCTCCCAAGGGTGGGTCACCTAAGGGGCTGAACGAGAACTATGCGCGTGAGCTGATGGAACTGCATACACTCGGGGTCAATGGCGGTTACAGTCAGCGCGATGTAACGGAAGTGGCCAAGGTGTTTACCGGGTGGACCATCGAGCAGCCGCCAAAAGGCGGACCGCGCTTTGTGTTTGACGAGAGCCGTCACGAGCCTGGGATGAAGCGCGTGCTCGGCGTCTACATCAAAGAGAACGGTTACAAAGAGGGCCTGCAAGTGTTGCATATGCTGGCCACCAGCCCGGCCACAGCACACTTTATCTGCCGCAAGCTGGCCGTCCGCTTTGTCAGTGACGATCCGCCGCAGAGCCTGGTCGACCGCTTGAGTACGGTGTTTTTGGCTTCCAATGGCAACATCGGCGAGGTGATGCGCTTCCTGGTGCAATCGCCTGAATTTTGGTCTGTTACTTCCTATCGCGCGAAGATTAAAACTCCTGAAGACTTTGTGATTTCGGCAGTACGTGCCGGCGGGATGGATGTTGAGGATCCCAATGCGGTGGTGAAGGCCATCAGCGACCTGGGCCAACCACTTTACGGACGGCAAACGCCCGATGGTTATTCGATGCTGTCGACTCCCTGGGTAAACAGCTCAGCCCTCTTGGAGAGGATGAATTTCTCGCTGGTCCTGGCGGGCAACCGTCTCGGCAAAGGTGTCACTGTGGATTGGCTGGGTCAACTTGGCGCCGCATCGGTGCTGCCGGACTTGGAAGAGCGGCAGATCGAAAATCTGATCATGC
>CAZSUK010000334.1:0-6382 GCA_964609355.1 uncultured Acidobacteriaceae bacterium
CAGGGGTATGTTCAGGATGATTGGAAGGCAACCTCGAAGCTGACGGTCAACGCGGGCCTGCGTTACGAGCTTCCGTTGCCGTTTTACGAAACGTCGAACCACTACGCCGATGCAATTCTGGAGCCGGGGCCGCTGTATGGAACGCTGCTGGATGCCAGCCAGGCAGGGCTACACGGTTATCGCAGATCGTTCGTTGACCCGAATTTTCGTAACTTTGCACCACGTCTTGGATTCGCCTACCAGGCTAGTCCGGTAACCGTGGTTCGTGCGGCCGGAGGCATTTTTTATGCCCGCGATGAGAATGTGCCTGTGGCTGACCGCCCCACTAACAATCCTCCCTACTACATTCTCAGCTCCTATACCTCAGATCAGATTGATCCCAGCATTGTTCTTGCCACCGGCTTCCCGGCCAACGCGATCAGTCCAACAAATGTAAAAACGCCTTCCGTGAATTCTTACCTCAAGCATTCGCCGACGCCGTACGTCCAGCAATGGACCCTGAACCTACAGCATGATTTTGGTTTTGGGTTTGTGGGTCAGCTCACCTACGTGGGCTCAAGCACCCATCGTCTCTACTATCCCAACCAGATCGATCAGCCGACGCCGGGGCCCGGCTCCGTGCAGGCGCGCAGACCGTTTCCACAGTTCAGCGCGCTCCATGCCTATGCACCCGTCGTCGATGCCAATTACAACTCTCTCCAGGCCCAGGTCGAACGGCGATTCACCAATGGGTTTAGCTTGCTGGCCGCCTACACCTGGGGACATTCCATCGATGATGGACCGAGCCAGGTGGATTCGGTTGTCGCTCCACAGTACGCCTATGATTTTGCTGCGGAACGTGGCAACTCCGCCTACGATGTCCGCAATCGACTGGTCGTGAGTAGTCTCTACGAGCTGCCTTTTGGGAAGGGAAAGGCTTTTCTTTCAGACTCCCGGGTAGGCAATGCCATTGCGGGAGGATGGCTGCTAACCGGTATATTCTCCGCTCAGAGCGGGCTGTCATTCACCCCGGTAGAAAGCGTGGATGGGAGCAACACTGGGACCACGCAGCATCCTAACCGCATTGGCAACGGAAATCTGTCATCAAGCGCGAGAACCATCCGCCATTGGTTTGATACTTCTGCCTTTCCGACACCGGCCCAATATACCTTTGGCAATTCCGGACGGAACATTCTGACCGGGCCGGGATTCCACAATGTCGATTTAGGCCTTTCGCGCACAATACCCCTGATAGAGCGCACCAGCCTTGAGATTCGAGCGGAGGCGTTTAACATATTCAACACGCCACAATTTGGGTTACCGAACGCGACGCTCGGCCAATCGACGACTGCCGTCATTTCATCGGTGACGAATCCGCAGCGGCAACTTCAACTCGCCGCCAAGATCCATTTCTAAAGCGCAGCACAATCGGTCCGGAGGATAAGAGACAAGAATGAGTGGAACAACAAGACGCGATGTATTGAAAGGCGCACTCCTGACCGGTCTGGCCGGGTTGGCCGGATGCAAGCCAGATGAAAAGCAATCTTCAGTCCCGGCGTCTCCGGTGGCGCAAACGGGCCAGGGGCATTGGGAGGCACCACCGAAGCAGAAAGGAAATGACCTCAACCTGATTGTGCTGGTGTCAGATACCTTTCGCGCTGACAACCTTGAGGCTTATGGAAGCGAATGGGTACAGACGCCGAATTTAAATCAATTTGCCAAGGAGTCAGTTCTCTTCGAAAGCTTTTATCCAGAGGGATTGCCGACCATCCCTCTGCGCCGCCAACTCTACACCGGCCGCCGCATTTTCCCCACCCACTTTTACTTTCAGCAAGACTCGGTCAAGATACCGGGCTGGCACGAGCTTTTTCTTGAGGACGTCACGCTCTCGGAAACCCTGCTGGCAGCCGGATACGACACCGCCCTTATCGCTGACCTGCCGCACCTATTCAAACCGGGGCGTAACTTCCATCGCGGGTTCAACTACTACGAATGGATACGCGGCCAGGAGATCGATTTTTATGCGCAGGCGCCGCGTGTAAATCCAGACTTCAGCAGCTTGTATCCAGCGGAATATCTGCAGGCCCTCGCGGGCGCGCCAGGGGATGCAAGAGGCGGCAATGATGTTTTTTCTGCATTTCTCAACCAGTACCTCGCAAATCGCAAGCAGTGGCTGAAGCAGGCGCCTTCCATTGCCGAAGCAACTGCTACCAGCGCCATCGCATGGCTGAAAGAGAATCATGACCAGGGACCGTTCTATCTTCATGTAGAGGCGTTTGACCCACATGAACCGTGGGATCCTCCGGCCGAGTTCCTGAACAAATATCTGAAGACCAAGACTGCCCATAGCTGGCCCGAGCCACCTTACGGCAATGTTAAGGTTCCCGAGGAAGGCGTTACCCGGTTGCGCGCCAACTATGCGGGAGAAGCCTCCAATGTAGATCACTGGTATGGTCAGGTGCTCTCAACGATCAAGAGCCTGGGCCTGTACGACAACTCGATCATCGTCTTCCTCGCCGATCATGGCGCTTTATTGAATGAGCAGGGACAGTGGGTAAAAGGCCCGGAGAAGCTCAGGAAACAGGTCACGCACGTGCCGCTGCTTGTCCACCTACCGAAAAATCAGTATGCCGGGAAGCGGGTCTCCGGCTTTGCGCAGACGGCGGATGTTCTGCCTACCGTGCTAGGGCGCTTGAACCTTAAGCCGCCGGCACGTGTTACGGGAGAAGACCTGTGGCCTTACATTACGGGCGAGAAGAGCAATCCTCGGGAATATATCGTTTCGTCGTATGGCTATATCGCCTCGGTGCGAACTCCGGAATGGAACTATTCGGCAGTTTGGGATAAGTCGAGGTACCAGGGAAACTATCAGCCGCAGCTTTACGACCTTAAGAATGATCCCAACGAACTGAAAAGCGTGGCCGATCAGCAACCACAGGTCCTCAAAGACCTGCAGTCAAAGCTCGATGAGTATCTGAATTCGGGACGAGACATCACCAACGGAACTTTTTCGGCCGAGATTTCGTGAAAGCCCTGCACGTCCATACGGAAAACCTCCGCACAGAGAAGGGGAAAAAATCGTGAGTAGATCAACACGGCGTGACATTCTGAAGGGCGGCGCAGCCGCGGGCCTGGCGGGCATGATGAATGCGGTTCCGGGGATTGCCGAGGCGCAGTCCGCACAGTCAGCTCATGCACCCGAACTAAAATGGCAGGCTCCAGGGAAGCAGACAGGCAACAATTTCAACTTGATTGTCCTGGTATCCGACACGTTTCGGGCCGACAATCTCGCAGTTTACGGAAGTAAGTGGGTAGAGACGCCCTATCTTAACCAGTTTGCCGAGCAATCGGTGATCTTTGAGAGCTTCTACCCGGAAGGCATGCCAACGGTTCCGATCCGTCGTCAGCTCTACACCGGCCGTCGTATCTTTCCCACCCATACGTACTTCCAGAACTCGACTCCGCAGAGTTACGGACGGCATCCGCTTTACATCGAGGATGTCAGTCTTGCAGAGACGCTCCACGCCGCCGACTATCGCACCGCTCTGATCGCCGACGTGTATCACATCATGAAGCCGGGCATGAACCTTCATCGCGGTTTCAATTACTTCGAGTGGATTCGCGGCCAGGAGATTGATTTCTACGCCCAGACACCGCGCGTCAAGGCGGATCTTAGCGGCATCTATCCGGAGGAGTACTTCAAGCTCGTCGATGAGGCGACGCCTAACGGGCATGGTGCCGAAGCTCTGCAGAAGTTCATGAATCAATACCTTGCCAACCGCAAGCGCTGGCGTCGCTATGGCGAATCGATTCCGGAACAGACGGCGAAGAGCAGCATTCGCTGGCTTAACGAAAATCATGACCAGGGGCCTTTTTATCTGCACGTTGAAGTTTTTGACCCTCATGAACCCTGGGATCCGCCGGTTCACTTTTTGGAAAAGTACCTCAAAGAGCCGACGAAGCATAGCTGGCTTGAGCCACCATACGCGCATGTCAAGGTTCCGGAGGAGGGCGTGCGCAGGCTGCGCGCTAACTATGCGGGCGAAGCCTCCAATGTCGATTATTGGTATGGCCAGGTGCTGGAGACGGTCAAAAAACTGGGTCTTTATGACAACACGGTGATCGTGTTTTTGTCAGATCACGGAGCCTTGCTCAACGAACAAGGACAATGGGTGAAGGGCGCGGAAAAAATCCGTAAGCAGGTGACCCATGTGCCTCTTCTGCTTCACGTGCCCGATAAACAATATGCGGGCAAGAAAGTCTCTGGCTTCGCGCAAACGGCGGACGTTGCCCCGACGGTTCTCGGCAGGCTTAATCTCAAGCCAGACGCTCGGGTGACCGGTGAGGATCTGTGGCCATCGGTGACCGGAGAAAAGGCGAACGGGCGAGAGTACATTGTTTCGTCATTTGGGGGAATTGCAGCGGTGCGCACACCCGAATGGAACTACTCCGCGGTATGGGATAAAGAGAGATACAAGGGAACCTATAAGCCGCAGCTCTACAACCTGAAAGACGATCCCGATGAATTGAAAAGTGTGGCCGATGATCATCCTGAGGTGATCACTCATCTGCAATCGAAACTGGATGAATACCTTGCTTCAGGAAAAGACATCGCCAAGGGGACATTTTCTCAGGAGCTGTAACGACGTGGAGGCAGTAGTAGTCGCGGTGGACTTACATGCGCCTCCGATGGGCAGCCCAGCCTGTCTACATTAAACAGGCTGGGCGAGTGATTGCTAGATGCTTTGGCTTCTTCAACGTTGGTTCTCTGGACATTCGAATACCTTCCTGGCATCAACGGTGAGCACGGACGGCACGACGGTGCCATTGGCGAGTACCAGCGATGCAATGATGGCACGAGCCTCTCGACCTCCGGCGACATACACCACATCGAAGGTTGCCGTGCGAACCAGGCTTCCCGATGAGTAAACGCCGACTGTGAGGGTGCCGGTGCAGTCAGCGTTCACTGTGGCGGTTCCCTTGAGTGTCACGTTCGCGACGGTGCCGCCCGAACTGCTGGTAGCTATCCCCACAAGATCGCCGCCCGCGTTGAGCGAATACCTGGCGACGGCGGCAAACGGAACGGCGACACTCGCAGGAAAGACCGAGCCGGTTTCGGTATATGCCCAATCTCCAGCCACAACAGCGGCCGAGCAAGCCATGGAACGGGAAGACTCTCCCGCATCTGATCCCCCAATCTGCGCGTACAAACCTTGCGCCGACCCCATCCACAGCATGCCCACTGCGGCCAGCATAGTTACCGTCATGCGAGTACGAATCGACCCATTCATGTCGTATTTCATCGTCTTCTCCTCCTAAGCCGGCGACGCCGAAGCCTTTGGTCCTCGGTCGCGTTTCCCGGCGATCTTTGGAGACGATAGGCCCCAGGCGGAGCCTGTTCAATGCACCGCAGGTCATTCCAATCTCAAAAGAAAGTCAATGAATAAGTGCTCCGCCATCTATGCTTTGCCATCCAATCCACGCAAACGGAGGTAGACTGGTGCGGCAGCGGGATCAATCCGCCCGGAAGGTACCTGGAACAGTGAACGACGGCCTCCATCCAAGCCACCGAGTCCGCTTCGGTCTCTTCGAAGTGGATCTTCGCACAGGTGAGCTTTGGCGATCGGGGCGGAAGCTGAAGCTGACCGGACAGCCATTCTCCGTGCTCGCCATCCTGCTCGAGCGGCCGGGGGAAGTGATCACCCGCGAGGAGGTTCAGCGCCGGCTGTGGCCGGACACCTTCGTGGACGTCGATCACAATCTGAACACGGCGATCAACAAGCTGCGAGAGACCCTGGCCGATTCGGCAGAGAAACCTCGTTTCGTGGAAACACTCTCCCGCCGCGGATACCGGTTCATCGCTCCTATCCAGATTGCTGCCGCACAGACAGGCGCACCCTCCGATGGTAACGCTGTGCACCTCGTGAGCCGGCAAAAGAACACCCTGCACACACACGCCGAAGACGGCTTCTGGGTGGCCGTGCTTCCGTTGGCCTCGAGTGACGCCGATAAAGATCTTGCGGATCGCGCCGTATCGTTGGCCGAAGAGATTGTCACCGGCCTCTCACGTTTTTCTTACCTTCGCGTCATTTCACTGAGCTCTACCGCACAATACCCCGGCGGATCGGTCGACGTGCGAGTAGCGGGCAAGGAGCTTGGGGCACGGTATGTACTCGAGGGCAGCCTTCGCCGCGTCGGCGCCAGGGCACGCCTCTCAGTGCATCTTGTGGACTGTGCTTCAGGAGCTCATCTCTGGGCCGAAACCTACCACCGGCCCTTCGCCGAGCAGGCTGCTTTTGATGTGATGGACGATGTCGTGCCCCAGATTGTGTCGACCATTGCAGACACCCCGGCGTTTTGCCGCGCAGCATGAGTGAGGCACTCCGCACGCGCGATCCTTTGA
>CAZSUK010000335.1:0-5659 GCA_964609355.1 uncultured Acidobacteriaceae bacterium
ACGGTGGGCAGTGCGGAGAAGGCTCTCTTTTTTCTGTTAGCAGCAGCAGTGATGTTCCTGCTGATTGGGTGCGCCAACGTGGCCAACCTGCTCTTAGCTCGCGGACTTAGCCGCCAACGTGAGATCGCCATCCGGATCGCGATCGGCGCGGGCCAACGACGCATTGTTCGCCAACTCCTCACGGAAAGCTGCGTACTGGCGGGTGTTGGAGGCATCGGCGGGTACATCCTGACAGTCATTGCCTGGAATCTCTTGCCGGCGGTGGCTCCGGTCAGCATTCCCCGACTGGCGGCAGCCCGCGCGGATTGGCAGGTTTTTGCATTTGCTCTCGCGATCGCTTTGCTCAATGGCGTTTTATTCGGAATGATGCCCGCGCTCCGATCGGGTAGAACGAGCGCCACCTCGGCCCAGGACTTGCGCGCCCACGCCGGCATTGCCGGACGAGATCGGATTCGCGGTGTACTCGTAACCATCGAAGTGGCCCTGGCCGTATCCCTGGTAGTGATTGGGGGGCAACTGCTGGCAAGTTTTGTCGGATTGCTGCGAACCGATCCCGGCTTCGACGCAAAGCACGTCCTGGCATCGGTGATCATTCCGGCCGGTGACCGATATCACACTCCTGAACAACACGGATTGCTGTTCAGACGAATTCTGGACGCAGTACGTGTGCTTCCCGGGGTTGAGAGTGCGGGAACCATCGACGCGCTCCCTTTCAGCGGTGAGAATCATGGCGGGCTAATCAGCGGTGGAGAGTTGCAGACGGCAGCGGAAGTTGACGTGGTCAGCGCCGGGTATTTGCAAACCATGGGAGTTCGCCTGACCGAAGGTCGCTGGTTCGTCGATGACGATATGAAGGAGTCCGGCGACGGCGTCATTTTGAACAATATCGCTGCCAGCCACTTGTGGCCGGGGACAAGCGCTATTGGCAAACGGATCTGCGTGGGTTGCTCTCCGGAAGAACCGAACCAATGGAAGCGAGTGTTAGGAGTCGTTTCCAGCATCCGGCACGCAGCAATGGACGAACCACAAGGAGCGAGCGTCTATCTAGCCGCGAGCGCGCTCGAAAACGCAGCCTTCCTTGTGGTCAGGAGCGACCGGCCCACCGCAGAAATGGAGAGAGCCATCCGCCAGTCGATAGCACAGGTTGATCCGAACCAGCCGGTCTTTCTTAGCGCAAGCATGCAAACACTCATCGGCGACTCACTCGCCGATCGCCGTTTCATCATGGGCTTGCTCGCGGTTACGGGTTGCCTTGCCCTGGCGATGGCTGCGGCCGGCGTCTATGGTGTAGCCAGCTATGTGACATCGCGAAGGACACAGGAGATCGGTGTTCGCATGGCGCTCGGGGCAACTCGCAGCGACGTGGAAGCTTTGATATTTCGCCAAGGCTTTCTTTCCGCCGCGGCCGGGTTAGGAATTGGACTGGGATCGACGCTGGTTCTTATGAGACTGGCAGGCGGAGTCTTGGCGGGTCTTAACTACGGGAACTTCGGCAACATAGGAATCGAGGTTGGTTTTGTCTCCTTGACCGCTGCTATCGCCTGTTGGCTCCCAGCAAGGCGGGCGGCAAAGATTGATCCGATGGCCGCCCTCCGCCAGGAGTAGTCGAGGATGTGCTGAAATGTTAGCCATGAAACATCCAGCGGACAGAGAACTTGTCGTTGAGCGCTCCATAGTATCCATGAAACTGCAGTTGCAGGGGATCGGTAACCTGCGCGCCTTCTGAGAGCTTTTGGAAAAGCGCGCTGAGCTCTGGAATCGTTCCGCCGCTCAGGTAAAGACAAACCATGTTCCCGCGAATAGGAGTCCTGTCAGGTCGCAACCAATCCGACGCCGAGATCTCCAGATTGCCCTTCCTAAGCCGTGCGTTCAGAACTTTGTTCTGCTGGAATTCTGGCATGTGATCTTTGGCCGGAGAGTCTTTCACTTTCAGTACCGTCAATTCTCCGTCAAAGCAGGTTTTATAGAATTCCATTGCCTCATAGCATTGGTCGTCAAACAGAAGATACGGTGTCAATGTTGTCATTCCTGTCGATTTTTGTGTCTGAGCGTTTGCTATGAAACCAATGGGCGAAGCCGCGAAGGCCGCACTTGACAATGCGTCTGCGACAAAGCGGCGGCGAGAGACTGTGTTGGTCGTGAACAAGATCGTCCTCCTTAGCTGGCAGTACCTGGCAGCCAGAGTTTGAAATCTGCGCTGTCGTGAAGTAGTCGGAGGCGACGAGCTATTCTCTACATCTCACTCATTTTTTTCGCGACGATGCGGATCTTCGCGGTTGGTACCCCGAGGAGTGAGCTGTTAGAGGTGATTTAGAAAATGCTGTGGTTTGATGCAGAGGGGGTTGGTTCCTCCGGACCGCCTCCGAGAGGCATTTGAGAGCGCCGCAGGGCGCACTGCAGCCTCACTTCATTTGGGATGACAAGGGGAGTGGGTCGGCTCAGGTCGTCCCTTCGAGACTTGCGCGGAGTTTTCCGAAGGCTCTAAAAGTATGCCCGGATATAAAGAAACTTATGCTTCTCTGAGCAACTGGGCCGGATCAATGGCTAACATGCGGCGCGCAGGAATCCAAGCCGCCACGACGCCGATCAGAATCATTGCCAGACACACGCTGAACATGACCAGCGGATCGCTGGGCGTCGCCAACGATCCAAAGCGCGCGATCACACCGCCGGTCAACAGCCCCGCCGCGAGCCCGAGGATTGATCCACCAACCAGCAGCAACAGCGGCCGGCCAAGAACCGCTCGCATCACCTGCGGGCGCCTGGCGCCTAATGCGATACGAATGCCTTGCTCCTTCAATCGCTTGGCCACGGAATACGAGGCCATGCCGAAAATGCCCGTCATTGCCAGGACTGCGGCCAGCAGGCCCATCACCGCCAGAACCATGGTGATCGCACGCATCGGAATCAGAGAGAGATCGACGGAGTCGCTCCATGAGCGCTCTGTGAAGGGTGTACCGGGCACCTCGCGGCTCAGCATGCGATGCAGCGCCGAGGCGACCTGATCCTGTGGCAGCCTGGAACGCACAAGCAGAGTGGCCGCGGTGGACATATTGCCGCCTACGCCTTGCGCCAACGGCATCATCATCATTGGTTCCGGCTTCTCGCCGACGGAGTGGTATTTTCCATCCTCTACCTCGCCGACGATTTGGTACTTCGCCGTAGCCCACAAGGCGAACCTCTGCCCAATAGGAGAGGATTTGCCGTACAGCATGCGAGCAAAGGTCTGGTTCACGATGGCGACGTTGGGGGCGTTCTTGTCGTCGTGCCAGGTGAAGTCGCGCCCCGCTACTAAAGGTGTCTGCACCGTTTGCAAATAACCGGGCGCCACCTGGAATGTGATTGCTGCAAAGGCCATGTGCGCAGGGACAAAATCCGTCGTGCCCCAACGGTAGACAAACCACTGGCCTCCGCCGTTACTGAAAGGCATGTTATCCGACATGGTGGCGGACGTTACCCCCGGCATGGCCTGCGCTTGCTCAAGAATGCGTCTCTGCACCGGCAGCGCCGAATCACTTGTATATCCGGCCATGTTCAAATCCGTCTGGGCTACCGTTACTCCCTGAGGATTGAAACCGAGCGGCACATGCATGGCTCGCGCCATACCGCGGATCGCCACTGCTGACGCGGTAACCAGCAGCGTGCATACGACGATCTGAATCACCAGCAGCACATCGCGCATGGCAAACCGGCGGAACGACTCCATCCACACGTAACCTGTCTTGATGGCCTGCACCACATCCGTCCGCCAAACCTGCCTTGCCGGCAACAAGCCAAAAAAGACGCCGCTGGCGAGCGACAGCCCAATAGCGACCAGATACACCGCCGCGTCTGGAACCACCAGCAGGCGGATGGGAAAATCGCCGAAAGGCCGCCAGCTGCTCAGCGATTGCAGCAGCTGCCAGGCGAACAATGATCCCAGCAAACCACCCATTATCGAAATCAGCACGGCCTCGGTCAGCAATTGTCGCAGCACGATCCAACGGCTGGCACCAATGGCCATACGCACCGCCAATTCCCCGGCGCGGTCCGCCGCACGCGCAGCAAAAATGCTGGCGAGATTGGCGCACGCCGCCAGCAGAACCAGCCCGGCCAGCAACATGATGCCCAGCAGCCCTTTCTTCGTTGGATCGTTCTCGTCGCCTGCCGGCCCCGGCTGCCGTAGTCGCAGGCTCAGCCCGTCGTCTTTCTTATCTTCCCGCGCCATCCGTGCCGCGAGTGCATTCAGACTCTCCGTTGCCTGCTGCGGTGTGATTCCCTGCTTCAGCCGGCCCATGATCACGAATCCTATGTGGTCGCGGCAGCAGAAATCGCTCCATCCCGTGACCTGTTCTGCATTCACCACGGGCATCCAGTAATCCGGCCAGAAGTAGACTTCTGTTCCCCGAAAGTGTTGCTCGGCCACACCAATGACGGTAAAGGGATGGCCATTCAGCTTAACCGCCTTACCCAGCACGTCGGGACGCGCCCCAAACTGGCGCCGCCAAAAGTCGTAGCTGAGCACAACATAGGGTGCCGATCCCAGACCGTGCTCATCGGACGCATGAAAGAAGTGGCCCAGAGCGGGTTGCACGCCCAGCACGTCAAAATAATTTCCGGTGGCCGCGAAACCCCAGCCACGCACCGTCGCGTTATCGATCGACATGCCAGCGGTAAAAAACTTGTACGCCATGATCCCGCTGAACGATGGGTCGCGATCCCGAAAATCCTTGTAATCGGGATACGACTGCCAGTCTCCGCCGTTTTTGCCGTGTGAAATCTGATACAGGTTTTTTGCGTCGGGCACGCCCAGGGGACGAAGTATCAGCCCATTCAGCACGCTGAACACCACCACGTTGGCGCCAATGCCGAGCGCCAGGGTGATGACCGCGGTCAGCGCGAATCCAGGCGATGCTTTCAGTCTTCGCAATGCAAACTTAAGATCCGAGAGCCATCCCTCGATGTTCGGCATCCTCCATGCCTCGCTTCCCTGTTCTTCGATGAGGGTCACGTTGCCGAATCGCCGCCGTGCCGCGAACTCCGCATCCCTGCGATTCATGCCGCCGGCCATGAGGGAATCGATTTCCTCTGCGAGGTGCTGCTGAATCTCCTCAGCCAGGTCGTCGTGGATCTGGCTACGCCGGAAGATCTGCCGAAACGAAATCATGCTGCCTCGTAGCTCTCCGCCGGGGAGAGCACCAGGTAAATGCCCTTCAGCATCTGCTCGAAGCTCGACATCTCCCGCTCCAGATGCTTCATTCCCGCCGCCGTGATCTGGTAGGTGCGCACGCGGCGGTTGGTCGGCGACATGGTCCACTTTGCCGTCAACAGCTTTGCGCGCAACATCCGCTGCAACGCGGGATAAAGGGAACCCTCCTCTACCTGTAACAGATCGTTGGAGCGTTGCCGGATGTGTTGGACCAGCGCATACCCATGCATGGGCTGCCGGTGCAGCGACTGCAGAATCATCATTTCCAGCGCACCCCGAAATAGATCACGTTGTTCAGCATCGCGAGTGTTAACCATAGGCTATTTTTAAACATGCCTAGCTTAAAACAGGGTAGCCGATCTGGTCAAGGGTGGCGGTTCAAACATCGTTGCTTTCATCCGGCTCGCTTCCCAGGAGGAATTTGAAAGAGACGCAGGGCGCACTGCAGATCCCTCACTTCGTTCGGGATGA
>CAZSUK010000336.1:0-4435 GCA_964609355.1 uncultured Acidobacteriaceae bacterium
GTGAAGTTGCCGCCATTGCCAACAATCCAGAAACCATCCTGGAAGGCCTCGGTGCCTACGTTCATCTGGTTGGCGCGGAAATCAATGCCCACCCGGATGTTGTGCTTGTTTCGGATGAGATCCAGCGAGTCGCGGAAAGAACAGACGTTGGTTCCGCCCTGGAAGGGCGAGTAACCGCGATCGCCGAGCGCCCAGAAGCCGCCGGTGACGATGGTGGATACCAGGCCGCAGCTGTAGAAATTAGTACAGGTAGAGCTGCCGGGAGCGCATCCCAGGTTGGCGTTGGGAATGCCCCCGGGCACCAGGGTGGCCGACGCACAGGTTCCCGTTCCTTGCGAACTGATGTAGTCGAAGATGCGATTGTAGCCAAACGTCGCTTCGTTAAGTGTGTTGGAGGAAAATACGTGGCTTTCGCCAAGGGCGATGTTGCGCGCGTGGTTGCGAATGCGCTGATTGCTGCCGAAGGCGTTGGCTTCCGCGAATCCAGGTGAGCCGCCCGGCACAAAGGAGAAAGCCTGGTCATAGCTAAAGCGGGCGAAGGCGTTATCGGTAGGGGAGAAAGTATGGTCCACACGAATATCGAACTTGGTTTCGTCGAGCTGTCGAACCGGTTCGTTGACGTAGTTGTATCCGGCCGTGGGGTTGTTCGCGTTGGGCGCAGGGTAGAGGTTGATCATGGCCTGGCCGATGTTGTTGATCGCACCGGTTGGAACCTTGTTACATGCCGTTCCGTGTGGCTGGCTCCCGTCAGGATTCACAGGCGCGGCGTTGCCGTTGGCGCCGCACTGGAAATAGACATTAGGAGAGGCATTGATATCAGTCGATGCCCCGATCATGTTGGGGTTCACGATACCGGGAATTCCGGGACCGGGACTGGCAATGGGCGCGCCAAACGCGTCGTTACTGAAGTCGCCGGTGCGCTGGGCCAGCGAGGGGACCAGTCCGGTAAAGGTAATGCCGTGGAGTTGGTATTTTTGTTCGCCGTCGACGAAGAAGAAGGTTTTGTTCTTTTGGATGGGTCCGCCGACGGAACCTCCAAATTGGTGCAGGTTGAACTTTTCCGCCTGGGTGGCAAAAAAGCTCTTGGAATCGAGTGCAGTATTGCGCAGGAACTCAAAAAGCGATCCGTGGAAGTTATTGGTCCCCCCTTTGGTAGTGACCAGAACGGTGGGCCCGGCGCGGGTTCCGAATTCGGCGGAGTAGGTGTAGGTCAGCACCTTGAATTCCTGGATGTCGTCAATCGAGGAGAAGGTTCCGACGCCGCCGGCGGTCAATTCGTTGTTGTCGACGCCATCGAGCAGCCAATCGGTGCTGTTGGGACGAGAGCCGCCGACCGACAGAGAGAACGAGCCGCGTGCAGCGACCTCGCTGCTGGCGGCGCCGGTGAAAAAGCTGTTGGGGTTGGTTTCTGCCGTGGCGCCCGAGGTAAGAGTGGCGAGCTGCACGAAATCGCGCCCGTTCAAGGGGAGATCCGCCACCTCCTGCGAGGTGATGACCTGGCCCAGCGCGGGGCTGGTGGTGTCAGCAACGACGGCGTTACCGGATACACTCACGGTTGTCGTGACGGTTGCCGGGTTGAGAGCGAAATCGATTTCGCGGGCCTCGTCAACCTGTAGGACGAGATCTTTCGATTCAGCGCTTTGAAAACCGGTGGCATCCACATGCACAATGAAGGTACTGGCAGGCAGCAAAGGGATGAGGTAATGTCCGGTGTTGTCTGTCTTGGAAGTGCGCTCCTGACCCGTTGCCTGCGCGGTGACGGTGATAGTGGCTCCGGGAATGCCGCCCCCTGATTTGTCCGTGACGTTGCCGCTGAAGCTGCCATTGGCCTGACCGTACATCGCCGGGGAGACGGCGAGTAGCAACGCACAGGCACTCATGAAAAAGAATGCTGCGCGTAAAGATTTTTTAATCCGGCCGTCCGTTGAGTTTTGAAACTTTGCTCCCACTGTTATGCTTTTCATCGTCAAACCCCTTTAGATAGTTGATCGTTTAAGGCGGTTTTGCAGTGATGGATGAGTTACTGTAAGAATTCTAGGGCAGAACTTCAACTCAAATCGTGCGCAGATGCGAGGAGCTCACATCTTTTTTGGCACAGATCAGACGTGCGGGTGAGATAGCGATAAGCAAATTAGCTGATTGCCAGGGACTGAGACGAAGATCAATGTTGGCTTGAAGGAAGGATTGTACCTAAGCCGCAGACGACGCCGTGGGCGGAACCAACCAATTGTCATCTTTGCTTTGTTGCAGACAGCGTAGTGCTTGCTCGGTCGCTGCTTCTTTGCTGGAGCAGATCCATTCCAAACGGCTTGGTATGGCGGGACGCACGGCTTTGAATGTGCCGGCGCTGTCGATCAAGTTTACTTGAAGTTCCTGCACAACCCTGAAAACAAACGGACCTTCCTCAAAGATTACGATTTCCCGCCAATATTCTGTGTTTCCGATGCTCTTTTGCAGCACATGCTTGAAAATTTCTGTGTTATCTGACATTCCCCGGGGCCCCTATGCTTCTTACTGAGAGTAAACGACTTGAGCGAATACCGGAAGGGATGATAACCGGTTGAATCTGTGGAAAAGAAGCAGCACTGAATCTGCAACTTCCATTGTTTGCCACCCAATGCAGGTTTTTGTCACTGCCACAGGCTTAAAGAGCCTGAGTGGAACTTCGTTTCGTATCAGGTCATGACTTTCGTCAGGCCGTACAATGCTTCGAATATTTCCGGGCTTTAGAGCCTGCGTGAGAACTCGATTTTGTCTCAGGGAACAAATTTACGGGGTTTGGAAAAGCTCTGTTTCGTATCAGGGCACGACTTTAGTCGGGCCGTAAACGATTGGAAATATCTCGGGCTTTAGCCCCTGAGGGCCGTTTTTCGAGCGGTACGGACGAATGTGAGTGGCTGGCTGTCCGGAACCGGTCAAATTCTTCGACGACGATCAAGCGATGGCGGACGAAGCTGAAGCTCTTCCGCCGTAGACCTCCCGGGAGAGGTTCCGTGGGCTCGAAAGTACTCGCGATAGGCGGTTGGCGTGAGCTGGCGGACCCGGCGGAACTGCCGGTTGAAGTTGGCAAGGTTCGGCAGCCCGACTTCGTCCGCAATGATGTTTACCGGCAGCCCGGTCTCGCCCAGGCGCATGCACGCACGACCGATGCGAAGGTTACTTAAATAACTACTCACACTTTCGCCGGTATGTTTGACGAAGAGACGATGAAGCGATCGTGGCGAAATGTTTCCAATCCTGCACAACGCATCGATGCGAAGAGGTTCTGAAAAGCGCTTGTGCAGATGGTTGAGTACACGCGTAAGTTGCGCCGGCTCCGCATCGGATGCGGCAGCCACGGTAGCGCCGGCCTTGGAAAGCGGAGCGGCCGGAGCTTGCGCAAGTTCCTGCAGAAGGCTAAGCGCAGTACTAAGCCGGGTGGTCGCGTCTTCTCCCAATAGCCCTTCCTGCAGGGCGACCATTCGAGTTGCGGCGTCTTGGTTGAATTCGAGACCGGTGGAGGAGTTTCGCAGCAGTTTGCGAAGATTCCCATACTCAGGCAGAATCTCGGCCACTTGCGATGCCCAGGCTCCTGAAAACCAGATCACGATGGCGGTGTGCGGATTCTTGTCATCCAGCGTGCCCGTAGATGCCCAGGTGTGGGGCATGTCAGAAGGCACGAGAACAAGATCGGGCGCATGGTACTGACCGATGTGATCCCCAACGAACCGCCAGCCACGGCTATTCAATGTCAAGGTGAGTTCGTACTCAGGATGATGGTGCCACTCGAAGGGGATTTCGGAGACGCGACGGTGGTACACCCGTAAAGAGCAGCCTTTAGGAAAGGTGACACGCTCGAACTGCGGTTTCATAGATCACCGATTCGGCCACGAAGCGGGTTGACCTTGTCCGAATTGTATCTGAAGTTGGCCCGTCCGCATCAGCAACCCCTCATGCGCAGCGCTAGAGTGGAAGACGCGAGGGAAACAACATGGAATTCCAAATAGACAATCTTCCGCTGGCGATTCAAAGCACCAAGAAGTTGCTACGCCAGGCGTTGCCCAACTATGCCGCGACTTTTCTCGAGGTCGAAGCCGAGATGCGCCGGCGGGTCGACGCCATCGTTCGCGAGCGCGAATCAGGTAAGGCGGTCGTACCCATCGTGCAATACGCCGAGGTCGCGTCCGGTGCCGTACCGGCGGACATGATTGCCAGGATCAAAGACCGCGGGGCTTGCGTGATTCGCGGGACATTCGAGCAGGCGCAGGCTGAGGCGTGGGACAGCGAGATCGCAGCCTACGTACAGGAAAACGGTCTGGATGCAAAGCTGGCGAACGCGGCCGAAGACAAGTACTTCGGCACGCTTGCCTCTGCCAAGCCGCAGATCTATGGGATTTACTGGTCGCGTCCGCAGGTGCAGGCGCGGCAATCAGAGTCGCTGACCCGGGTTCGCGTT
>CAZSUK010000337.1:0-6612 GCA_964609355.1 uncultured Acidobacteriaceae bacterium
GTTGTAAATCTTGCATCGATCGTGGCCGCCACGATGCAGATTCTCCAACTGCTCGTCCGTCTTGTCGCTTACCAGTTCCAGCAACTCAGGGTACTTGCCGAAAAAATGCTGCCTCAGGTAGGCTCCGCCCTTCGCCTTGAACGCCTGGTAGTCGCCATCGACACACTCTTCCATCCTCTTGAGCAGCAGGCCGGAAGAATCGCGCTCGAATAGTTCATCCCAATCGCTGCCCCAGACAATCTTGATGACCAGCCAACCTGCGCCGCGGAAGGTGCCTTCCAGCTCATCAATGATGCGCTTGTTGCCGCGCACCGGGCCGTCCAGGCGCTGCAGGTTGCAGTTCACCACAAAAATCAGGTTGTCGAGCTTTTCCCGGGAGGCGACGTTGAGCGCGCCCAGAGTATCCACCTCGTCGGTCTCGCCATCTCCGACAAATGCCCAAATCTTGCGGTCAGTCTTTTGAATAAGGCTACGGTTCTCCAGGTAGCGCATGAAGCGCGCCTGGTAGATCGCATTGAGGGGTCCAATGCCCATGGAAACGGTGGGAAAGCGCCAGAAATCCGGCATCAGCCATGGATGAGGATAGGAAGACAGCCCAGGCTTACCCCGCAGTTCGTGGCGGAAGTGCAACAGGCGCTCATCATCAAACCGTCCTTCGAGGTAAGCGCGCGCATAGACGCCTGGAGAAGCGTGCCCCTGGAAGTAGATAAAGTCGCCGGGCTGGTCTCCGTAGGTGGCGCGGAAGAAATGCTCGTAGCCCACTTCGAGCAGAGTGGCCAGCGAGGAGTAGGTGGAGAGATGGCCGCCAATGCCCGCATCCTTCTTATTCTGACCGTGCACCATGGCCATCGCGTTCCAGCGAATCAGGGCTTCCAGCCGCTCCTCGAGCTTGCGGTCGCCGGGGTAGGGCACCTCGTCATGCTTGGGAATGGTATTCAGGTAGGGGGTGGTCAGCGCGCTGGGAGTGGAGATGCCGGCCTCGCGCGCCCGCTGCCGTAAGGCCGCGATCAGCTCCGCGCCTTGTACCGGACCCTCGCCAACGACCACGTCGTCGAAAGCCTCAAGCCACTCTGCTACCTCGTCAGAAAACTTGGATTGCACGGGAACCGCGAGTTTAGTGTTCATAAAATAAGGGTTTCTCTACCTCTTGTAGTATATCCGTCAGCACAGAATCCGCAGAAAGGTGCGGCTCACCCGATGTCGACCTCTTCCTTCCATAACATCCAGGCCGAAGTCATTGACCTGCAACAACAAGTAGCCCGCCTGCAGGCTTTGTTGGAAGTTTCCCGGCAGGTGCATGCGGCGGTCCGGCCTGAAGAGGTGCTGCATAGCGTTCTACGGATCGTGGTCCGCGAATTGGAGATGGCCGGCGCGCATGTCACGGAGCCACCCCTGACCGTTGGCGAGATGCCGCCTGAGCCGCACGACGACTGCGCTCGCTTTGCCTTGCTGAGCAAAGACGGACACCAACTGGCCGAACTGGTGGTGAATCCAGGGCCGGGCAGGTCATTGTCGATTTATGAGCAGGATTTCCTGGAAGGGCTGGTGCTGCAGGCGGGAGTGGCCGTCGAGAATGCGCACTACCACGAGCGTGCAGTGGAATGGGCCCGGGTGCAGCAGGACCTGGACGCCGCCCGCGCCATCCAAAATAGTCTGCTGCCACAGCAGCTGACGGAAATTTCTGGCTACTCGGTCGCCGTTCGCTCGAGCACCTGTTACGAGGTAGGCGGCGACTATGTTGACATTGTCAATCTGCCGGATGGCGGCGAGATCATGGTGGTGGCAGATGTGGCCGGCAAGGGCCTGGCCTCGGCCATCGTTGCTACTTCGTTTCGCTCGGCGTTCCGCGCGATGGCGCTCGCCGGGCTGCCGCTGGCGGAACTGGCCGCGCGCATGAACCAGCAACACTACGGCGAAGGCCAGGAGGCCCGGCGACGCTATGTCACGGCGATCTTCTTGAAACTGGACTCCAGGCTACATCGCGTGGAAGTGGTCAATGCGGGCCACAATCCTGGGTTCCTGCTTTCTGCGGACAAGACGGTACACCAGATCGAAGCGAGCGGTACGCCCATTGGGCTGGTGCCCATGATGCAATACACGTCGGAGACGCTTGCCTTCCCGCCTGGATCACGCTTGCTCTTCTACACCGATGGGCTCACCGAGGTGTTTCAGGGCGATGACGAATTCGGTCCGGAACGACTACTGGCAACATTTCGAGAGTGCAAGTCCGAGGATTGTACTGCTATCCTCAAGGTCCTGTGGCAGCAATTGGCTGAATTCTCCCGGGGAGAGCCGCAGCAGGACGACATGACGGCGCTCGCATTGGTGCGAATGCATGTGGGCGAAGGAAGAGCAAATGGTTGAAACCAGAGGCACGGCGGTGGAAGTAAAGCTGCCATCGCGGCTGGGCTTCGAGAAGGTCGCGATGGGTACGGCTGCCAGCGTGGCCAAGCTCATGGGCTTCCCCGACGATCGTATTGAAGACCTCAAGACCGCTCTTGCCGAAGCCTGCATTAACGCCATCGAGCACGGAAACCGCCTGGATGGTAACCTCTGCGTCGGCGTGATCCTTTCCGCCAGTGATGAAGCGCTGGAGGTGAAAGTGATGGACAACGGATCCGGTATTGCCAAGGCCCCTTCCAAGCCAGACATTGACCGCAAGATGCACGGCGAAGAGGACCCCCGCGGCATGGGCATGTTCCTGATCCAGTCTCTGGTGGATGAAGCGGAGTGGGTTAAAGGAAGCGCGGGCAAAGGGAGTTACGTCCGACTGGTCATCAGGCTGGACAAGGAGAGTGAGTAAAGTGCAGTCGGAGACGAAAGCTAAAGTGGATGAGGTTATGGGCGCGAACGGGAAGCCGGTGACCGTCCTTCGCTTCACGGGCGATATCTCCAGCACTTCGCGAGATACGGTGCTGGGGACTTATGAGGGCGTGATGAAGAGCCGTCCTGTTCTGATCGATTTTTCTAAAGTGGACTACATCAATTCGAGTGGCATTGCTTTGGTGATCCAGATGCTGATGGAAGCCAGCAAGGCGGATCAGACGATTGCTGCGTTTGGGCTTACTCCCCATTTTCAGAAGGTGTTCACCATGGTGGGGATTACCAAGTACGCCGCTTTGCACCGGGATGAAGCAACGGCAATTGCGTCCTTGTAAGGCGGAGTAAGCTACAGATCCCTACGCTCTGTCGAAAAACATTTCCAAGAAAGACCGCTGAACCGCAGATCTCTCCACTGCGCTACGCTTCGGTCGAGATGACAAAGGGGAGGGCGGTGCTTCCAGGGAGAGTAGTTGCTGAATAGGAGCCGTTTTTCATCACCTTGGGTGGGCCGAAGGCCCATGACCCCTCTGTCGGAAGTCGAGCAGCAACCCTATACTTTTCTCCTCGCAAATGAGTCGGTGGGCCGGACGCCCACCGACACTCTTTCAAAAAACACCTCCAAGAAAGAGCCTGACGTCCCCTGGATCGTGCGTTTTCCCTGCGACTTACCACTGTCATCAGCCAGCGGTGCTAAGCCCGCCAGCTTGGAGATCCTCTTGTTGGAGAGTGTACCGATCTCCGGCATCTCGGCCATGAGCCGAGCCACGGTTCGATCGGCCACGCCCTTGAGGGGGTAGCTCTGGTTGGAGTTGTTAGAGGGATGGAAGAAAAAGCACGTGGGGCACCCGTGCAGAGCTGCTGCTGTTTTACTTTGCGCGTGGATGGGTTCGGTCGTAGACCTGCGTGACTTGCCCGACCGTTAACTGGGTATAGCGCTGCGTGGTCGAGAGACGCTCGTGGCCCAGGAGTTCCTGGATGGCGCGCAGATCAGCTCCCTCTTCCAACATGTGGGTGCCAAACGCATGACGCAGGGTGTGGGGATGAATTTCGGCCGGCAGGCCCTTGGCCAACGAGATTCGCTTGACGATGCGACCTACGCTGCGGGTCGTTAGCCTGCCTGTTCCCCTCATCTGCAAGTTCAGAAGGAGAGCTTCGGAAGTCTTACCTGCAAGTTTTGCCTGCCTTGACGGAAGATAAGCGCGAATTGCGTCTGCCGCGGCGTCTCCCAATGGAACATAGCGCTGCTTCCGTCCTTTACCCCGCACCAGGATCACTTCGCGCGCCCAGTGCACGTCGTCCACATTCAGGCCGACCAGTTCCGCGTTGCGAATGCCGCAGCCGTACAACAGCTCGAAGATCATTCGATCGCGCTCCGGCCACGCCGCGCCTTCTCCCGAAGAAACCGTCTCCACCAGGTGGTTCATCTGCTCGATCGAGGGTACGCGCGGCAGGTGCTTGGGCAGCTTAGGAGTGGCGACCAGCACAGCAGGGTTACTGGAAACGTGCCCGGTCCTGGCCAACCAGTGAAACCATGAGCGGATCGCGGCCAGCGATCTGGCCACCGAGGCCTTGACCAGTCCCCGATCGTACAGTTCGCCGAGGTAGCGACGGATCTGTAGATGATCCACACTGCGCACTTCTACGCCCTGCTCGGCCAAGTAGGCAGCGAAGTTTCCGACTTCGCGCCGATAGGCACGCAAGGTATGCGGCGAAGCGGCCCGCTCATGAGTAAGCATGGCCAGGAAGTCTTCTGCCAACCGCGTTGGTTCCGGCTTCATTTCGCACCTCTTCTGGTGGCTCGCGGATGATGCGCCCGATGTACCGCTTGCAGCCTGCTGAGGGCGAGGTGGGTATAGACCTGGGTGGTGGAAATGTCAGCATGCCCTAGGAGGGTTTGGACAGTCCTCAAATCGGCTCCGTTCTCGACCATGTGGGTGGCGCAACTGTGACGCATGACATGTGGGCTGGCGCGAGCATCCAGTCGCTTCACCAACTGCCAGACCCACTGGCGGGTAAGCCCAACGCCCCGCACGGAGAGAAATAAGCGGCCCACGCCCGAGCGAGTGGCCAGACCTGGCCGGCCGCGGGTCAGATAAGCCTCCAAAGCCTCGACGGCATTCCGCCCCAGAGGCACAATGCGCTCCTTATCGCCTTTGCCACGAACCAGCATGCGGCCTTCGGCGAGAGACAGATCTTCCACCCCCAGGCCGGTGAGTTCAGAGACGCGCACCCCGCCGGCGTACAGCATTTCGATGATGGCTCGGTCGCGCAGGGCTACGGCATCCGCCTGGGGATGATTGGCGGCCGTCCCAGCCTGCTCCATCATTCGCTCCACCTCGGATTGCGCCAGGGCCTTGGGCAGGATCTTCCAGGAGGAGGGGGATTCCAGGTTCACCGTCGGATCATGGCCGATCCGCTTGTCCAAGAGCAACCATTTGTAGAAGCCACGTAGACAGGAGAGCTTGCGCGCCACCGAGCGCGACTGCACCCCGTGCTTCTGCAGATGCTCGAGGAAGCCGGCGACCTGGGCTTGTCCGGCGGTCATCGGCAGTGCATGCGTACCCTCGAGGTACTCTGCAAAAAGCGCCAGATCGCGTTGATAGGCCTCGCAGGTCAACGGCCGTAAGCCCTTTTCCACTCGCAGATAGGTGAGGTATTGGCGGGTGATGCTGTTCCCATTCTGTTTAGCCGGGGGCACAAGCTCGATTATCTGCTTTGCCGCCGTCGATCCACGCGGCGGACCGGCACGGGAACCAAGTGTGACAGCCGTGAGGGGCTTCAACGCTGGTTCACGCCCAGAGTGCAAAATCGAGCAAGATGGCCGACAATACAAGCGGGGCCTGGTCCCCGCAGGAGCGCCTCCCGTTTGAGTATCAGCAAGTCCACCAACAGCGTCTCTCTTTCCCCCCAAGACTTCATCGATTCGGTTCTTTCTCGGGAGCCAGCAGTTGCCGTCTTTGACTGCGATGGAACGCTATGGGACGGAGATTCCGGATACGACTTCATGGTGTGGTCAATCGAAGAGGGTATCGTCTCCCGCAACGCGAGCGACTGGATCGACTCGCGTTACCGGCTTTATCGTGCCGGAGAGGTTTCGGAAATCGCCATGTGCGGGGAAATGGTGCAAATTTACGATGGCCTGAGCGAACTGGAAGTTCGGCGGGCGGCCGCCGCGTTCTTTCAGTCCCGTTTTACGGATAAGATCTTCCCCGAAATGCGCTCCCTCGTGGCCTCACTGACTGAGCGCAGTACAGAGATTTGGGTGGTTAGCTCGACCAATAATTGGGTGATCGAGGAAGGTGTTCGCAGCTTCAAGATTCCTCCTTCACGGGTTATTTCTGCACGGGCTCAGGTCGTGGGCGGCGTGATTACCAGTAAGTTGATCGATGTTCCCACGGATGAGGGTAAAGCCAGCTCTTTGGCCAAGGCCGGTGTGGTTTCGCCGGATGTTGTATTCGGAAACTCCGTTCACGACGCAGCTATGCTGGAGATCGCACGCCAGGCCTATCCCGTGAACCCCACGCCGGCGTTGGTCGAAATTGCATCCCGGCATGGGTGGCCGATTTTTTATCCCGAAGGTACTCTGCCCGGCTCAGTTTGACCGCACAGACGGTCTTCAAGGGCCAACGTCTAAAATCATATGACAGTGCAGAAAGACTCCAGGCGATCGAGAACGGACGCGAAAGTGGTTCGGCTGGTGGTGGCCGCGCTCATTCTGCGCGAGCAGAAGGTCTTGATCTGTCAGCGGCGGCCGGATCAGCCGATGGCCCTGAAATGGGAGTTTCCCGG
>CAZSUK010000338.1:0-3702 GCA_964609355.1 uncultured Acidobacteriaceae bacterium
AAGGAAATTTGATCGACGGCTACTGCGCGGGCGTACCTTTTTGTTACGTCTTTGACTATGATCATCGCTTACAGGGGATTTGACGAAATCGGCCGGTCATTGTTATCCGCCGGGCTTTGCAAGTTCCATCGTAAAAAGGAGAATCTCTTGATGTCAATTCCCGCAGCCAGACTTGAAACGTATCAGTGACGCAGAATCCGAATCAATTCTCCTGCTCTGCGCATCCCCAAGGAGCGGGCGCGCGATCGCAAAGGCAGCGCCGAACTTAAAGGATTGAATGAGCGCCGCCGCCGGCACCCTGACACAGGAAGACCACGACTGGAAGCCGAAGACCAACCCCTGGCTGATTGCCTTTGTGGTGTCCCTTGCGGCTTTCATGGAAGTGCTCGATACCAGCATCGCCAACGTAGCCCTGCCCCATATCGCCGGGAACCTGGGCGCCAGTCAGGATCAGAGCACATGGGTGCTCACCTCCTACCTGGTTTCCAATGCTATCGTCCTCCCCATCAGTGGCTGGCTTGCCGTCCGCTTCGGCCGCAAGCGGTTTTTCATGACATGCCTGGCAATTTTCACCGTGAGTTCCCTGCTTTGCGGGATGGCTACGACCTTTCCCCTCCTGCTGCTATTCCGAGGGTTGCAGGGAGCTGGCGGGGGAGGACTCCAGCCGATGGCGCAAGCGATTTTGGCCGACACGTTCCCGCCGGAAAAACGCGGTATGGCCTTCGCTCTGTACGGCATCACGGCGGTCTTTGCCCCGACCGTCGGTCCCACTCTGGGCGGCTGGATCACTTTCAATTATTCGTGGCGCTGGATTTTCTTTATCAACTTGCCAGTCGGCCTGCTCACGCTGGCCCTGGTATTTCGCTTGATTGACGACCCACCCTACCTAAGCCGCCTAAAAGCTGCCGGCGTAAAACTCGACTATATCGGAATCGGATTGCTGGCGCTGGGCGTCGGCGCCTTGCAGGTCATCCTGGACAGAGGTGAAGAGGATGACTGGTTCGGTTCACACATCATCCTCACTCTGGCGATTGTGTCGGCTGTATGCCTGATCTCGCTGGTGATTTGGGAGTGGTTCAACAAACACCCGATCATTGAGGTTCGGCTTTTCAAAAACTTCAATTACCTGAGTTCGAACCTGATGATGTTCAACTTCGGAATTCTGCTGTTCAGCAGTCTGGTCATGATGCCTCTGTACCTTCAGACGCTGTTAGGATATACGGCCGAACTGGCAGGCTTCGTCCTCTCTGGCGGCGGTTTAGTCGTGGTATTCGCCATGCCTGTCGTAGGGCAACTCACAACCAAGTTCCAGGTCCGCTACATCATCGCGTTTGGCTGGCTGTCCCTGGCCATCGCGATGTACTACTCTACCCAGCGCATTGACCTGACGATCAGCTTCGTTTCCGCTTCGTGGTTGCGCGTCGCTCAGGTTGTCGGTATCGGTTTCCTTTTCGTGCCGATCACACTGGCGGCGTACATTGGCATGCCGGCGGAGAAGAGCAATTCCGTTGCCGGCATGGTCAACTTCATGCGCAATATGGGGAGCAGCGTGGGAACCTCCATCGTCACAACGCTGATCGACCGTCGCTCCGAATACCATCAGTCGGTTTTAGTCAGCCACACAACGCCAGGCAATCAAAGCTTTCAGAACCTGGTCGACGGCGCGAAACAGCTCTACATCCATTCCGGAATGAGTCCGCCTGACGCGCTGCATAAAGCCTATGCCAGCATCTATCAGATGGTGCAGGCACAGGCTGCAACTCTGGCATATATCGATACGTTCATGGTGCTGGCTGTGATCTCCGCGATCATGTTCGTGCTGTCTTTTATCTTGAAGAAGAATGATCCCGGAGGGGGCGGCGAAATGGCGGTTGGCTAATGCAAATTTCGGTTTTGCGTGGTGGCAAAGCTACAAAACGGTTGGTTGTCCGAATACGCCATGCGAGCATCCGAAAAGATAAGAGAACACCGTGATCAAGATCATTACTATTGAACGGGAATACGGCGCCGGTGGCGCCGAGATCGCGCGAAAGACAGCCGAGCTCCTGGGATGGAAACTATGGGACGAGTTGCTGACCTGCGAGATTGCCCGGCTTAGCAACTGCAAGCAATCCGAGGTCAAGTCGCGCGAGGAGCGGGTCGATCCGCTGTACTACCGGCTCTTTAAATCCGTCCTACGCGGCAGCTTCGAAGGCAGTCTGAATGCATACCGTCTGAAGTTGCTTGATGCCGACAGTATCCAACGCATCACCGAGCAGGTGGTGCAGAAGGCGGCGGCCGAAGGAAACTGCGTCATCGTCGGTAGAGGATCACAGCATTTCCTTCGTCACCGAAACGATACCCTTCGGATTTTCCTCTATGCGCCAAGAGAGGCGAAGATTCGCCGCCTGGTCGCGGAGGGGGTAAGCGAAACGGAAGCTGAAGGGGCGGTGGACGTCATTGATAGCGAGCGCGCGGCTTTCATCGAGAAGTATTTCCACATGGAATGGCCCAATCGATCTGTCTATCACGCCATGCTCAATACCGCGATTGGAGTCGAGAATGTAATCGACGAGATTATGAGCCTCAAGGAGGCTGTGGACACGTAAGTAAATTTGGGCGTCCCAGGAACACCAGTCACCACATTCAATAGCTTCAGATCCCGCCAATCCGCTTTCCAAGGGAGTATTTGATTTCCGGAACCCTGCTCAGCGCTTTGCGTTCTTCACTCGTGGGTGAGGAGCAAACAACTCAGAAGTAATGAACGGTACACCTCAATGCGCAAGCTCTCCGGAAGTCCTGTTCGAGGAAGCTTCGCAGATCGGTACTGAAAAACACCCTGGGATCTGGGGATGTCATTGGGCCCATTTCGCAGCCGGCTATCAACTTGAGCGAATGCTCGCCATCTCCGGCAACCGACTCAGAAACCTGTTGCAGGCTTGCCAACCCCGGTAGTGAATGATAAAGGACGCTATCGCCAGCTTATCCTTAGGGCATAGGAAGGCTTTCCTCAACCGCCTTCCGAGCATTGGTTTCGCAGAAAACCCGGAGCCACGGCGATATAAGACAGTCCCATCGCATGGTTCCTGAGGCCAACGTCCTTTATCATTCACTACCTGGATTGGCAAGCTGAAAAGGGGGCGGGCACCTGCCCGCGCTGGATTCGAATCCGCGTTTAGGGCGTTATACAGCCAGATGAAAGGAAAGCATTCGTAAACACTGGCCGACTTATCGGTACCTATCGTGGTTCACGAGACGATAGCTTCGGGTTGCACAGTCAAGCGTCGTTCAACGCCGGCAGTGCGGATGGGGTTAGTGTCAAAGCAGGCCGCGGTGGCCGGCGTAGTTTTCGTCAACGTCCAGACCATGCTCCTTGATGACATCGGCGGCAGCAGCCAGTGCTGTTGCGATGGCAGGATAGCCAACGTATGGCAGCGCCTGGATGAGAACTTCCTCGATTTCTTTCAATGTGAGGCCGTTATTGAGCCCGGCCCCCATGTGGATGGCGAATTCATGGGGCTGTCGCAGGGCAATCATGACGGACATCGAAACTAGGCTGCGGGAGCGCCTGTCCAGACCGGAACGAGTCCAGATATCCGCAAAGACCTGGTCGACCGCGTAGGCAGCGATCGGGGCACCGAAGGTGTTTGAGTCAGCGGAAGCGCTGAGTTTTGCGGCCGCCTGGTCGCCCATCATTTCGCGGACTACATTGATTCCGGCTTC
>CAZSUK010000339.1:0-2595 GCA_964609355.1 uncultured Acidobacteriaceae bacterium
CTCAGGCCGCAGCGGATGCCGCCAGCGCCGGGGTCGCGTAAACGCGCCCGAAGCGGTTGCCGAGGAAAGCCTCGAGACCGATCTCTTCCTGCTTGATGAGGCCGGACTGCGGCAGATGGCCCTCCCGCAGCAGGTCGAGCACCGCGCAGATGCCTCCGGCCGTGGTGATCTGGATGGCACTGCGCACGCGGCCGCCCATGGGAGCGGCATAGACCTTGTTCGCGTAGGTCTCCTGCACGAGCTGCCCGCCGCGCTTGCCGCTCACAGTGACGAAAATGATCACGACGTCCTGCAGGGTGACGGGAACGGCATTCTCGAGGATATCGCGCAGCAGCTCGCGGCGATCGCGCAACCGCAGATCGTTGAGCAGCGCTTTCATGATGGCGGCATGGCCCGGATAGCGGATCGTGCGGTAGTTGAGATTGCGCACCTTGCCCGCGAGCGTCTCGCAGAGCGTGCCCAAGCCGCCGGAGGTGTTGAACGCCTCGTAGAGAACGCCGTCGAGCGAGAACTCCTCGAGCTCTTCCAGCGCCTGGGTCTCGCGCAGCTGACCGTTGACGATCGCCTCGCAGGGCTCGCAATACTCGTTGATGACCCCGTCCGTGCTCCAGGTGAGGTTGTAGTTGAGTGCGTTGGACGGGAACTTGGGCAACGCACCCACGCGCATGCGAACGTCCTGCAACTCGTCGAAGTGCGACGCCAGGTCGCTCGCCACGATGGTGATGAAGCCGGGGGCGAGCCCACATTGAGGAATGAACGCCGTGGATGCCCCCGCCGCGAGCTGCTTGACGGCGCGGGTGCTCGCCACGTCTTCCGTCAAGTCGAGGTAGTGCGCACCGGCAGCCTTGGCCGCTTCGGCGATGAGCCGTGTGGCGTGATAGGGCGCCGCGCTCAATACCGCGAACTTGCCCTTGAGAATGTGTTGCAGGGTATCGCCCTGGGTGATGTCCGCGGCCACCTTGGTCACGGCCGCGGCCGTCTCGAGCCGGTCGAGTGCCGACTGGGAGCGGTCGATGACGGTGACCGCGTAGTCCCCGGAAGTCACCAACAGCTCGGCGATCATCGAGCCGATTTTCCCCGCCCCTACGATGGCAATGCGCTCCATGGAGCCTCCCAGATTGACTAACCGCCGTTCCGACGGCCATTTTCGTCGGCCCAGGCGACGATTTGTAGGGTGTAACTGCACATTATCGAGGTATAGTTAGTGATATTGCAGGGTCAAATGGACGAAACGTATGGACGCGATTGACGAACAGCTCCTCTCTGCGCTGCGCGACGACGCCCGGGCTTCCACCGCCAGACTGGCCCGTTTGGTGGGGCGTTCCCGGACGAGCGTACAGAGCCGCCTCGACCGTCTCGAGCGGGAGGGTGTCATCGTCGGTTACAGCGTGCGCGTGGCCCCCGAGCACGAACTGGGTGCGGTGCGGGCCCACGTCATGATCAAGGTAGGACCCAAGGAAGCCCGCGCTGTCACCGCTGCCCTCAAGGCCATCCCGCAGGTGCGGGTGTTGCACTCGGTCAGCGGCGATGTCGATCTCATCGCCGTGGCCGCGACCGCGTCGGTCGCCGAGATGGACGAGGTCATCGATCGGATCGGTGCGCTCGACGGCGTGGAGCGCACCACCTCATCCATCATCCTGTCGACGAAGTTCGAGCGCTAGGCGCGCTTCAGTCTCGAGCCGCGATAACCCCGATCTCGATCTTGTAGGCGGTCCCGGCGAGCGCGGGGGAGAGGACCGTCGCACGCGCAGGAGCTGCACCCGGCGGGATCCATCGCTCCCAGACCCCATTCATCTCGTCGAAGGTCGCCATGTCTGTGAGCCAGATGGTCGCGGAGAGGAGCTTGCTCTTGTCCGTTTTCGCCTCCGCAAGCAACGCATCGATGAGGCTCAGGATTTCGCGGGTCTGGTCGGCGACGTTCTTGCCTTCCGCGTGGGCCGCCACTTGGCCCGCGAGATAAATGGTCTTGTCGTGGATGACGACTTGCGACATGCGCGGGCCGCAATGCAGGCGTTCAATGGACATGATTTCTCCCCCGATGATGGAAAAAACGGCGCGGGCTTTTGGCCCACGCCGCCGGATTATCGCACCGGCGGGGGAGTTGGCTGGCTTGCCGGCGCGAGAGGCTCCTAAACCTTGAGCCTTGCGCCAAGGTGCGAGGCTCAAGTCCATACTGCCAAATCGGTGTTAAAACGCGACGTACTCTTTATGCGTCTCGGTTCAATTTTTTTCACTTGACGCGGCGCGGTCACAGGTGGCGAGGGCCCGCGTTTCAGGTCGCGGGCGACGGCGCACTGCGGGGATGTCGCGCCCGCTTGATGGTGTAGGCACCGACCGCCACCACCAAGGTCACGAGGCTGGCCTTGAAGTCCTGCTGCATGGCCGGGGTGAAGGCCATCGCGACCAGCACCGCCCCCATGGCGGCGATGGCCGCATAGCTCAGCCAAGGGAACAGCCACATGACGACCGGTGGCACGGGCTCTCCTGCCCGCTCGCGCCGCCTGCGCAGGCTGATTTGCGCGACGCAGATGGCCATGTAGACGTAAACGACGAGAGCGCCCGAGGAGCTCACCAGAAAATCGAAAACGGCTTGCG
>CAZSUK010000340.1:0-15431 GCA_964609355.1 uncultured Acidobacteriaceae bacterium
CTGGCTCGGTGCTACCGGCTCGCCGGCTGCGATACGATCCAACACATCCTGTGCGCCGTGCCGGATTCCCGGATTGCTCACCTCGATCCGCACCGCGTCCGTCGTCTCGATGACATAGTGTGCATCTACCAACGTAAGTCCATCACGGTCGACGAACTGCCAGTCGGCTCCTCCGGGCAGGACGCGACCGGAAATCCCGGGCCCCCGAAAAGTCCCACCAGTGATCGGGACCGTGCGCCTGAGTCCAAAGGAACCCCACCCGAGTTGGAATACCGGTCCAATACTGACCTGCAGTTCGAGGGCGAACTCGAGGCGGGGAGGTACCCGTGCTTCAACCATCTGCGTCTCCACGGCGAGTGTGAATTTGGCCCGAAAATTCGCGGGAGACCCATAAGCCGCAGCCTGGCTCACTGTCCTTCCTCGAATGGTAAGTTGCCTTTCTATCGTAAACGCAAAGAGTTGGCTTCGCCTCTTCACGCCAACTGCGTCGCGCATGGCGAAGGATATACGCCACAGCCCCTCGGCAAGCGCGAAGCCGCTCAAACTCCTGAGCGTCAAGGTTAAATTGTTGCTTATTAAACCCGCTTGAGGATGGTGGAGGCGGCGGGAGTCGAACCCGCGTCCGAAATCCATGTCAGTAGAGAGACTCCATGCGTAGTCGAGTTCCGGAGATTTCGCACGACGCGCTCAGAACCGACAAGATGCGCGTAATGCTAGTCCGATGATCTCGTTCCTGCGGCTCGGACCGCGTCCCAGGAACCAGCCTGCTGTGCGACGTTCTTTCGTAGCCCACAGGCGAAGCCACGGAGAACGGCTACTTAATTAATTAAGCAGCAAGTGCTAGGTTGTTGTTAGCAATTATTGTTTTTGCAAGCGATTACGGGTGCTCACACCCCGGCATGCCTCTCAGCCTAATCGATCCCGTCGAAACCGTGACGCCCCCTCCTAATTAATTATATGCCGTTACATCCCAATCGAATTCAGATCGATGCTTTGGAACTCCATGCGCATGATTCCGGCCCGGATCTCCTGTACTGTCTTACCTTTAAGCGACATCTGGTAGGCGTAGTACCCCTCCTTGGCGCAGGTCGAGCACTCTGCTCCGTGCAGGCCTTCGAAACAGCTATGCAGGCTGGTGTGTCCCATATTGCGGTCGCAGCGGCAGTAGCAGGGAAGTTGATACAGCACCTTGGGAATCTTTGCTGCATCTTCGTACACTGCCTTTTGCCAGGGATACTGGAACATCGGCCCGGTCAGTTGTTGGCCAGAAAGCACCGGAGGCAGCTTCGTAATCTGAACCGGTGCCGTTGCATGGTAAGCAGGGACGTTTTCGTCCGTCACCCACTGGGCATAAGCTCCCGCGGTTAGCATCCCGACCGCTAAACACACAAAAATTCGCCGCATTCCCCGCTCCTTGGAAACCAGTGTAGCGCGCACACGGTTAGGCAATCGGATTGCTAAGCAGCTGTTGTGGAAATTGAGTGCGGAGGCAAAAAAAAGGCGGCACGAACGGTAAATTGTCCGTGCCGGGAGGCCAGTGACGCAACTTGTACTTAAAACCGCGCCGTGAGAGCAACAACCTCAACCACGACTGAACTTATATTAGCAGATGCATACGCTGAACTTCTAGCTGCAAATGCCAAATTTCCTTAAAAAACATATTTCTAAACTTTTTTAATCCCAATTCCTGTATCTTTTGCCCCCAAAAGATACCTTCAAAAGCATAGACGCGGTTCTCAAAATTAAGTTTCGGTAACCTGTGCCTTTACGCAAATTTGTTAACTTTAAAGCTGGTCCGGTGCTGGTAGAGGACCAAGCCCATCCGCCTGAGCCTGGGAATTTCTGGCGAACCAGCCTCCTATTGGCGACCTCCGCAGCTCTCGGGGGAATTGCCGTCGCCATATGGAACCGCAGAATCCTGGCTCAAATGCGCCAACATTCCTCACCCGATGAACAAGACTGAGACCCTGTTTCAGGGCACAACTGAATCAATCGTCTCCGCCATAGCCATATCCCGCTTGGTCAACCCGCCCTTGTCGTGCGACACCAGCGCCAGCCTGACCTTGTTGTAGCGAATATCAATATCCGGATGGTGTCCGGCCTTTTCCGCCTGCTCCGCCACCTGGTTTACGAACACCATGGCAGCAGCGAAATCCGGGAATTCATAACGGCGTACGATCTCCTTGCCCTCGAGCTTCCACCCTGGAAGCGAACGCAAACTTTCCTGCACCATTTCCGGGGTCAATACGCTCATTGCTTTCTAACCTCTTATTTCCTAGCTGAAGGGATTGCGTAACTTGGGCCCATTCGGCTCAAGCTGCAGGGGAGAAAACTTCTTTGACTGTAGCGTAATCTCGGCCCGTAGATCCTCCCATAACTGGTCGGGCAAGCTGAGATAAACGTCCACTACGTGGGGGTCAAACTGGGTGCCGGCGCAACGTTTGATCTCCACCCGCGCCGCCGCAAAACTGGTCGCCTTCCGATACGGACGGTCCGACGTGATCGCGTCCAGGGTATCAGCCACCGCGAATATCCTCGCCCCCAGCGGAATCTCCTCACCCTTCAGTCCACGCGGATAGCCGCTGCCATCGTAGTGCTCCTGGTGGGCATACACAATTTCCGCCGCTTCCTGCAGGAAGGGGATCTTGCGCAACATCTGGTAACCGCGCGCGCAGTGCTCTCGCATCACTTTTTTCTCATCTGCCTGCAGCTTGCTCGGTTTCAGCAGGATCGCGTCTGGAATTGCCATTTTCCCAATATCGTGCAGAAATGCGCCTCGGGCCACAATCGGTATCTGGTGTGGCGGGATTCCTGCGCCACGCGCCAGCGCGATGGTAAAAGCCGTCACCCGTTTGGAGTGCCCTTCCGTCTCGGCATCTTTTAGATCCAGTGCGTCGCCCAGGGCCTCGAGGGTAATGTCGTAGGATCGCTCCAGGTCGGCGATCGCCTGGTGTAACATCCCCGTTCGAGCGCTGACCATCTCCTCCAGGTCCTGCCGGTATATGGCGTTCTGCTGCAACAGCCGGCGGTATTCGAGGGCTCGCCGGACCGTGACCAGCAGATGCTCCTTCTCTATCGGCCTCAGAACGTAGTCATAGACCCCCTGACGCACTGCCGCCAGGGCTGCGTTCTCATCATGGCTCGCTGTCAATAGCACCAAAGGCGTATCGGGCTGCACCACACGCAGCCGTTCGATCAGCCCCCGCCCGCCCAGGCCGGCCATTGTCAGATCTGACAGCACCAGGTCATAGGGGGGATCCTGCTCGAGGTGCACGATGGCTTCATCCCTCCCGCTTGAGAGCACAGTAGAGTACTCACCCTTCTTGAGCATGCCTTCGATTGCCGAGCGCGATTGCAGGTGCTCGTCGACTACTAGGACCCGGGCTGGACTGCTTGTGGCCATTCTTGCTGCGCAACCGGTTTCCCGGAATACGCTTCCTTTCCTTATCTAATGCTGATGGGGCGAGGTTCGCGCGGGTGGCACGTTATCTCGCAAAGTGTGAAACTGCCGTAATTTTGAGTCTATCTTCAACCGGCACCCGAGGGGTGAATTCTTCGCTCGGAAGTCGTCCCCGGGGAGCAAACTGTTATACTCCGTGAAAGATCATCCCCGCTTTTTTCACATGGCCAAGGCAACGAACGCTCCCGGGTTTACAGTGGTTCTCATTTCCAGGCTCTGCAATCTGAATCGGGGTAGCATTGTTCAAGTTTGAGCGCGAGATCTTCGCACCTTCGAATCTAGTCGCCTCTCAGGCTGCTGAACAGTCCCTCGAGCAGCAACAAAGGGACGTGTACGAAAGTCACCGTCACCGTGCCTTTTCCTTGGCCTTTTACATGACCGGCAACGAAATCGAAGCGGAAGAAATTCTCGCTACGACCTTTGTTCGTGCTTTTCAGCAACAAGAACGTCCCGATGGCTTCACTGTCGATTCAGCATTGGTGCACGAGTTGAGCCAGCGATTTCCTTTACAGGAAGAAGAGGCTCCGGCGGTGATTGGTCCAGGTGCGGGCACGAGTCATCGCAATGTGCGCCGCCCCGATCTGGAGGCAGCCGTGCGCAACCTGCCGGCCAACGAGCGCCTGCTATTCCTGTTGCGCGATGTCGAGGGCTACTCGCCGGCCATGATCAGCCGGCTGCTCGGTATCCCTGAGTCGCAAATTCAGCGCTCCTGCTTTTCCGCCCGCATCCGGCTATGCCAATTGCTCGCCGAACTGGCCCGCAACGAAGCCGCCTGACCGCTCTGCGCCTTTCCGTTGTGTAGCCCGGACTTCAGAGGCTGCGGAAAAAGTCTCAGCTTTGCGAAAAAGTCAGGGGCGAAGAGCCGTGGTATCCCACATCCCGCAAAAAACGAGCGAGATATGGGGCACCCGGGGTCCTTTTGGGGGAGAATGAAAAAAAGCGCCCAGGCGCTTAAAGCCCGGGAACTTATGTACTGAGCGTTTCAGCGGGTTTTCATGCGGATACCGCGGGAAAAGGCATCTGCCCATCGCTCGGTAGCCGCTTTAAACCCGCGGGGATGCCCGGAATAAAAAATTCGGGCTTTAGCCCTGGTGGCTGCTGGAACTCAAGTTACAGTGTCGGCTTCTTATTCCTCCGCTGCGCTGCCCAGCCTTCTTTGATCGTCTGCCTGGCCCGCCCCAGTGCCAGCGCATCCTCCGGTACATCCTCCGTGATGCACGATCCGGCAGCGATATACGATCCATTGCCCAGGCTGATCGGTGCCACCATGATCGAGTTACTGCCCACGAAGACGTTGTCGCCGATCACCGTCTTACGCTTGGCAACGCCATCGTAATTGCAGGTGATCGCCCCTGCGCCCACATTCACCCCTTCGCCGATCTCGGCGTCCCCCAGGTAGGTCAAATGGTTTGCTTTCGACCCTTTGCCCAAACGAACTTTCTTGGTTTCAACAAAATTACCCACGTGCGCGCCCTCGCCGATCTCAGTCTCGGGCCGCAGATGCGCATAAGGTCCAAGCATCGCACCATCATCCACCCGGGACTGGCTAATAATGCAGCCCTGGCGAACCAGCACCTGGTTGCCCACCGTAGCGTGTTCCAGGACCGAATAGGAGCGAATACGGCATTCTGACCCTATCTTGGTTTCACCCAGAAGCTGCACAAAGGGTTCAATCACGGTGTCTGCTCCCACCATCACCCCGGAATCGATCACCGAAGTCTCCGGGCGAAAAATCGTCACTCCTTCCGCCATCAGCCGGCGCGCAGTCGTGAGCCGCAGCTTGCTATCGATCGCCATCATTTCCGCGATCGTATTCGCGCCCAGCACCTCATCGGGATCCTTCGCTTCCAGAGCCAGCACCCGTTCCCCGGCTTTCACCAGAATTTCCGCCATATCCGTCAGGTAGAGCTCTCCATGAGCGTTATCGGTACCCAAACTGTCGATATGGGCAAAAAGCGGTTTGCTGGCAAAGCCATAAATTCCGGAGTTGATCTCTCGCGCTTTCTCTTTTTCAGGAGTTAATGCCTTAGGCTCAGCAATCTCCTGGACCTCATCGGATCCATTCGGCTTGCGGATCACCCGTCCATATCCACGCAAATCGTCGGGTGCGGCGGTGAGTATTGTCATCGCAGCTCTGCGCTCCAGGTGGAAATCGCGAACCGCCCGTATCATCTCCGGCCGGATGAGCGGCACATCCCCTGAAAGCACGATGACATTCTCATATCCCGCAACCGCTTGCCGGGCTGTCTGGACGGCATGTCCCGTGCCCCTTTGCTGGGTCTGTTCCACGAACTGCACTCCCAGCGCGGAGATGGAATCCTTTACCAGGCCGGCCTCGTGCCCCACAACCACATAAATATCTTCCGGCGGAACAATCTGCCGCGCCGCGTCGACCACGTGCCGTATCAGCGGTTTGCCTCCAACCTCATGCAGAACCTTTGGACGCTTGCTTTTGAGCCGCGTTCCTTTGCCCGCAGCCATAATTACGATTGCGAATTGCATCGTCTGTTCTCCTTGTTTTGCGTCATGGTCTGGTCCAAAAAAGAAAACAGCAAGCCGCTCCACTGCGAGCAACCTGCTGTTTCATCTTAAGTCTATCCCCGCCACCAGGGCCGGGCGTCCCACGTTCGCATCAGCGTACGTGGGACGGAAAAGGGGGGAAGCCCGACCACAGCCTTCCGTTCCGGGACAAACGCTCTTAACCAGCAGCAACTACTGTCGTTGCTGCAGCTGATCTCCACCTCTGGAATCGCCAACCGTCTTCGACGTCGTCACACTAATCGGTGACTGCAGATGAAAGCTGACCAGCGTCTCGGTAGGAATCTGCACCTGCTGTCCACGAGTAACCCCGTTGACGCCGGCGCCGACCCCGCCGCCCGTGACCGCTCCGATCGCTGCTCCCTTACCACCTCCGGCAAGCGCCCCGATAATCGCCCCCAGGGCAGCACCGCCGCCAGCCTTGGTGGCCGTATTCTTCCCCCGACCGTTCCCTTGTTTGGTAAACGCATCCGTCACCACATCTACTGGATGGTCAACCGTATCGAGCCTGGTCAGTTCGATCGACAACTCCGAGCTGCCGGAAAAGTGAGTGGCATCCTTGGCCGTGACCACCCGTCCCACCACCGAAGCTCCCGACCGCGCCACAACCATTCCGTCGGCGATCAAATCTCCCGCCAGGGATCCATGGAAAACCGAGTTCGACTGCGTGCTTGCGCTATCCAGCGTGTCGGTCATGCGAATCGGAATAACCGTGCCCGCAGGGAGCGTCACCGTCTTGACCGGCGGAGGCGGAGGGGGCGCTGGCGGAGCCACTACCTGCACCTTCTCTTGCACCGGCGGCGGCGGCGGCGGTGGTGGAGGCGGCGGGGGTGCAGCCTCAGCTATCTCCTTATGCCGGCGTTCCGGCTTGGGCGGAGTCACCTTAGCAGCCCGCGGAGGAGCCACCACCAGGTTATTGACCACCGTCCTTACACCATCGATCGACGCGCTATCAGCTGCCGCCAATGCGCGCGAGGCATCGTTGTCTACCTTGCCGGTCAGTGTGGCCACACCGTTGGCAACAGCCACCTGGATATTCTGCCCCGACAATGCCGATTCGGCCGTGATCTTCGCCTGAATATCGCTGCCGATCTGCTGCTCGTCCCGTACCGGAGGCGGTGCGGGTTGCGCAGCGGGTGTTGCTTGCTGGGCGGCAGGTTGTTCCGCGGGTTGTTTATTACAGCCCGAACCCAGAACCAGCAAAACGGTCAAAGCCATCAGCGAAATGCTGCTTCGCGTTAAAAATTCATTCATGGGGGATACCTTCAGTTGTCACCTTTTAGCGGGCCTCGTTCTACTTTGGACGTTCAAACCAGCATCAGGGTGCACGCTGAGCGCGAATAATGCATCCCATAATAGTTGCCGAGTCTTGGGCTCCTTGGCAAAAGTATCTTGGGCTGGAATCCGGGTGCTAACCCGTCTCCACAAGCGAAAGCAGTATATTGAAGTAAGCTCAGCAAAAATAAGGGGAAATCCATGTCAGACGAAATTGAAGACAACGGTGGCGGAAGTGGTTTCGGTTGGTTTCTGGTAGGGCTTGGCATTGGTGCAGCGATCGGTGTGCTGTACGCTCCCCAGGCTGGAACAGATACCCGTGAAAGTTTAGCCGAAGGCGCGCGCGAACGTGCCGAATACCTGAAGCAAAAATCGAGAGAAGCCGCGGCACAAGTCAACACCTACGTCGACGCCGGCAAGGACCAGTTCGGCGACTATGTAGAGCGCGGCAAGCAAGCGGTGGCGCAAGGGCGTTCCCAGGTAGAGGACTACGTCGACCGGGGCCGCAAGGTAGTTCAAAAACACGCGGGCAAGGTGTCAGCGGCTGTCGATGCAGGGAAGAACGCATACACTGCTACGACGTCGACGACCGACGGACAGATCTGAAGTAGAGAATGGACAAGTCATCGCAGGACCTGTTAGTCGTCTTCATTGCTATTGCTGCAATTAGCATTCTCATGCAGGCGGGCTTTACGGTGGCCATGTTCATCGGCGCCCGCAAAGCGCAGAAAAAGCTCATGGCGCTCGCCGATGACGTCCGTCTGCACGCCATGCCTGTCATCATGTCGTCCCGCGAAGTGATCCAGGACGTCGCGCCCAAAATAAAAACCATCACAGAAAATCTGACGGCTACCAGTACAACTCTGCGTGCCAAAGCGGAGCAGATTAGCACTGTAGTAGGCGATGTGACCAGTAAGGCTCACGTGCAGGCTTCGCGTGTGGACGGTATGGTTAAGAGCACGCTCGACCATCTTACCCTTGCCGTCCAGGCGCTCGAACACGGCGTCGCGGCGCCCGTCCGCCAGGTAAACGGCATCATCAACGGATTGCGCGCCGGCGTTGACGTTATGCGAAAGAAAACCCCCAGCAATCATCTCGATCCCGAAGACGATTTGTTCGTCTAAACGATCCAACCCCCGCCAACGACCTCATCCTCGAGATAAAAAACTGCAGCCTGCCCGGGAGTGACGGCCCGGACCGGCTCGTCAAACCGTACCTCGACCTCATCCGCACCGATTGCCCGCAGCGTCGCCCACGCCGGATCATGGCGATGGCGAATCTTTACCTGCGCTCTCATCTCGCCTTCCAGTCCCGCGATCGAGATCCAATTCAACCTTTGCGCCCGCAGCGACTCACGCTGCAGCTCCTGCTCCGTCCCAACCGTCACCTGCTTACGCTCGCTGTCAATCGAGATCACGTAAAGCGGGGAAGGGGAGGCGAGGCCCAGCCCTTTGCGCTGTCCAACCGTAAAATTATGTATGCCGGCATGGTGGCCCCGCGCCTCCCCACCCACTGAAACCAGTTCCCCCGCGGTATCCGGCACAACTTCGCCCTGCTCTTCCAGGTAGGCGTCGATGAAGTGCTTGTAATCGCCACCGGGGATGAAGCAGATCTCCTGTGAGTCCGCCTTGTTCGCTAGCGCCAAACCATATCCCCGTGCCAGCTCGCGCACTTCTGGCTTCGTCAACCCTCCCAGAGGGAAGAGCGTGCGCGAAAGCTGTTTCTGCGTCAGCCCAAAAAGAAAATAGGTCTGGTCCTTACTGGCATCCGCCGGCCGCTTGAGGATCCAGCGCCCTCGTTCCGGGTCGTACTCATTACGCGCGTAGTGTCCGGTAGCGATCTGTTCCGCCCCGATCTGCCGCGCAGTCAGTAGCAACTGGTCGAACTTCAGGTGGTTATTGCACAAGCTGCAGGGAATCGGCGTCCGCCCGGCGAGATACTCATCGACGAAAGGCCGAATCACATCCCGCTCGAAGCGCTCCTGATGATTCACCACGTAGTAGGGAATTGCCAGCATCTCCGCCACCCGGCGCGCGTCGTAGACATCGTCAATCGAGCAACAGCGGCCCTGCACTTGCTCCGGCATTCCTTCCTTGCCGGCCAGCCGGCGCTGATTCCATAGCTGCATGGTGAGCCCCACCAGCTCGTGTCCTTCGTGCTTGAGCATGGCAGCAACGGCAGAGGAGTCCACACCGCCCGACATAGCCACTGCGATGGTCATCGCGTCACCACCGAGAGTTCCCGCATCCGCGCCACCTGCGTTGTCACCAGATCAATGGCCCGATCAATCTCTTCGTCGCTTGTCCCCCGGTGCAGACTAAAGCGCAGACTGCTGCGTGCCCGTTCTGCGGACAGGCCCATCGCTTCGAGCACATGGGAGGGTTCATTGGCGCCGGAAGAGCAAGCCGCGCCGCTCGAGACCGCCAGACCCTTAAGGTCGAGCGCAATCACCAGCGCTTCTCCGTCGAGCGAATCGAACCCCAGCGAACGAAACCAAAGATTGGTAGTGTTCGGCACCCGCGCCGCCTTTCCGCCGTTCACGCCGCCGGCGCATGCCAGCAGCCCGGTTTCCAGCCGGTCGCGCAAGCCCCGCATACGTTCTATCCCATCACTGCGCATCGCATACTCCGCCGCCGCGCCCAAACCAACGATGCCCGCGACATTCTCCGTGCCCGCCCGTCGCTGCCGTTCGTGCGCGCCCCCGGCGGAGAGGGGCTCCAGGCGCGTGCTCCGGCGAACGAACAGCGCTCCAGTCCCTTGCGGCCCATGCATCTTATGCCCGGAAATACTCAGAAGCTGGCACCCAATGGAAGCGACGTCGATTGCGATCTTCCCCGCGGCCTGCACTGCGTCGACATGAAAGCGGATCCCGGCTTCGCCGGCAATCCGGCCGATCTCCTCCACCGGCTGCAAAACGCCCGTCTCATTATTGGCCATCATCACGCTGATCAAGCTGGTATATGGCCTCAGTGCCTTGCGCACATCTTCGGCGGCCACAACCCCCTGGCCGTCCACCGGCAGGAACTCTACGTCGACCCCGCGCTCGCTCAGTCGTTCGACTGCATGTAGCACCGCGTGGTGTTCCACGGCGCTGGTTATGACATGGTCCCCGGGCCGGACCGAGCCAAAGACGGCCAGGTTGTCGCTCTCCGTGCCGCCGCTGGTAAACACGATCTCTGAGGGACGGCACCCCAGGAACTGGGCCACGCTGCCGCGTGCGCGTTCGACAGCAGAACGCGCCTGTTGACCTTCCTGGTGAATCGACGAAGCATTCCCGAACTGTTCCAGCAAAAACGGCCGCATCGTCTCCAGCACCTCAGGGAGCAGAGGAGTGGTAGCATTCGCGTCCATATAAATTCGCTGCATAGCTCTATTCTACGGGAATCAGAAAGCGCCGTTGACAACTCCGGCCGCCTAACCTGCTAGGCTTCTGTCTGCAAATAGCGCTCAAGAAAGGTCAACCATGTACATCAAGTCCTGTATCACTGTGATCGCAACACTTGCCCTGACAACATTATTTGCCCCCGCCTTCGCCGCGACTGGCAATGCTCCCGCCGTGCAGGCATCCCCTGCGCAGGTTTTCGGGAAGCTGATCAGCGACCAGGAAGAAGAGATCGTCGCTGTGGCAGAAGCCATGCCCGCCGACAAGTACAACTTCGCCCCCACCAATGGCGAATTCAAAACGGTACGCACCTTCGGGCAGCAGCTCACCCACATCGCAGGAGCGCAGTACTACTTTTTCGGCGGGTTCGGTACCAAGCCAACCATCGATCCGAAATCGCTCGACAAACTAACCAGCAAAGACGACATCGTGAAAGCTC
This sequence comes from uncultured Acidobacteriaceae bacterium, assembly GCA_964609355.1. GTDB lineage: Bacteria > Acidobacteriota > Terriglobia > Terriglobales > Acidobacteriaceae > PALSA-350. Next base: position 11,095 of record CAZSUK010000340.1, read on the forward strand.
TCAAAGATTCCTTTGCCTTTGCCCACCGGGCGACGTTCAGCATGACACCGGAAAACGCATTTGAGGAAATAGAAGAACGGGACGGGACCAACACCCGAGCCAGCATCACCGCCTTCTCCATAGGCCACACCGAAAACCACTACGGCCAGATGATCGAATACCTGCGCATGAACGGAATCATCCCGCCCGCCAGCCGCAAATAGCCATTTCCAGGGGAGACTGCTTTCGCCGGGGCAAAGCAGTCCCGAAGGGACGACACAGCCTGTAGCCCGGCACGGCAGTGCCGGGTAGGCTAAGGTTTACGAGGAGAGTCCCGGAGGGACGACACATCCCCTGGCTGAGGGTTGCTTTTCGAGCGGTTTGCAACTTTCGCGGCCCGTTTCGCCGCTCATGGGACTACCGCTTCTCGACCGCGACGTACTTCACCGGATAATCCGGGCCAATGTACTCCGCCCGTGGCCGAATCAACCGGTTATCATCCAGCTGTTCGATCACATGCGCCGCCCACCCGGAAATTCTGCTCACCGCAAAAATCGGCGTAAAGAGATCCAGGTCGATCCCCAACATGGTGTAAGTCGAAGCCGAATAAAAATCCACATTCGCGTTCAGCTTCTTTTCCGCCAGCACATGCTTCTCAATCGCCCGCGACATCTTGAACCACTTGGCGTTCCCCGACGACTCGCCCAGCTCTTCAGACATCTTGCGCAAGTGGGTCGCTCGTGGGTCCTCGGTGTGGTACACCCGATGGCCGAACCCTGAGATCTTCTTCTTCTGCGCCAACAGCTTCGCCACATGATCCACCGGATCGACGCCCTCTTCGTCGATGGCAAAAAGCATCCGCATCACGGCTTCATTTGCCCCGCCGTGCAGCGGACCTTTAAGCGCGCCGATAGCCCCGGTGATTGCAGAATGAATATCCGAGAGGGTAGCCGCGATCACGCGCGCGGCAAAGGTCGAAGCATTCAGTTCATGATCGGCATGAAGAATCAGCGCGACGTCAAAGGTCCTGGTCGCCGTCGCTGAGGGCTTTTCCCCATTCAGCATCCACAAAAAGTTTGCCGCGTGGCTCAGCGATTTATCCGGCTCCACCACGGTCTTACCTTTGCGCAGCCGGTCGTAGGCCGCCACCAGCATGGCAATCTGCGATGTCAGCCGAAAACTCTTGCTCACGTTGGCATCGTGCTCGTTGTCGCTCTCGTCGGGATCGTAAAAGCTCAGAGCCGAAACAGCAGTGCGCAGCACTTCCATCGGGGTTGCGCTGGACGGAAATGAGCGCAACAGATCGATAATTTTAGGGTCCATTTGGCGAGCATCGCTCAGCCGTTTGCTGAACTCATCCAACTCCGCTCGGCTGGGAAGCCGTCCAAACCACAGAAGATACGTGCTCTCCTCGAACGTCGATTTCTCCGCCAACTCATGAATATCGATCCCTCGGTAGGCCAGTACCCCAGCATCGCCATCGATCCAGCAAATCCCCGAGTTAGCCGCAACGACTCCCGCAAGTCCCTTGCCCACCACCGCCGTAGACATTCTGATTGCTCCTCTTATCTTGAGATGCCCCGAGGGGGATATGCTGGTGTTCCAACGGCCAGTCTGTCTGTTTATAGCGCAGCGCTCTGAACCTTGTCACTTAGACGGAAGCGACCCATGTGCGGACGCGGCTACACCATCAACTGCTTCCCGGGTTCAAAGGGTCCCATTACGAAAGTGGGCCGCAACCCCCACAATTGGGGAGTTGGCCGATGATAACCCCCCGGCAGCGATGACTTCCGCAGTCTCCGCTCGTCCATTGTAGGATGGGGAAATACAAAGCGTTCCCACTAGAAGAGAGGCAGATCGCATGAGCGACGAAAGCTTGGATATAGTCGAAAGATCCCACTCTGGGGTCTTCATCGCCCTGGTTGGTTTTGCTGTACTGGCGTCCGCTGCCGGGTTGATTTGGAGCTACACGCTGGAGAATCGGCTGGAAAAATCCCAGGCTGCGCTGGTAAACGCGCAGCAGCAAAACGACAAGCTGGCCGAAAGCCTCAACGAAACCAACGCCAAACTGCGCGTCACCTCGGAAACCCTGGGTCAGAGCGTAGGCCTAACCCAGCGGCAGCTGGAAGCCCGTGCCAGCGAATTCCTCAAGCGCCAGCAGGCGGAAACCGCCCGGCTGGAGAAGGAGCAACAAGCCGCCCAGGCCGACACCCAGAAGCAGATCGGTGCCGTCTCGACCGACGTCAGCTCGGTTAAGACCGACGTCGGGGGGGTAAAGACAGACGTAGCTGCGACCAAGACAGAGCTAGCCAGCGCCGAGAGCCAATTGAAAAGGGTAACTGGCGATTTGGGTGTGACCAGCGGTCTGGTAGCGACCAATGGCAAGGAACTGGAGATCCTCAAGCACAAGGGTGATCGTAACTATTACGACTTGAACCTGACCAAGGGAGCCAAGCCGACCCCCATTTCCGGCATCAGCCTCTCGCTCAAGAAGGCCGACACCAAGCATTCGAAGTACACCCTGCTGGTGGAATCCGACGACAAGAAAATCGAGAAGAAAGACAAGAATCTTGATGAGCCGGTCCAGTTCTACACCGGCAAAGACAAGCTCCTCTACGAGCTGGTGATCAACACCATCAACAAGAACCAGGTAATAGGCTACCTGGCCACCCCAAAGAACTCCCCAGCCTCCGCCCAGCCGTAGAAGGGCAAGATGTTTTCCCTACAGTAACCGATCTTGAAGTGGGTGGCCCAGGTCTCGCTTTTGAGACCTGGGTGTTCCATTGAAGACTCTTTTGCGGGTCGAGAAGTAAGGCCAACCTACTGCCGGGGAAGCAGCAATTCCAGATTCTTATGGTGCAGGAGTGTAACAACCACCTTGGCCGACTGCAGCGTGTCCCATTGTTGCTTGCTGATAGGAAAATTAAAAATACATAATCCCTGAACAGCTTGCCCGGGAGCCAACGTGATATCCCGATGGATCGCATCCGCGCGCAGGTAACTCAATGAAGGATAGGCCTGAAACACCCGGTCCATATCCTTATCCCCGGCGGTCGTATTCACCTGCTCTGACCCGTCTGGCAGCTTGATCGTCGACGAAACATCCTCCAGGAAAAGAGGAATGTCCGTCTGATTGCGAATCCTCACCTTAGCCAGGATCAACAACTGATCGTAGTACTCGCCCGAGCCTTGCATCCCTTCGCTGCCGCCCCCGCTATTAATCAGGGTATGCACCGGGTAAAGGTTCATCGTCAACACTTCTCCTGCGGCCACCGGCGGCCTTTGTCCCAGGTAGACATAGAGCGCGATGGCGATGACCATCACGATGGCGGCGATGACGACGGTTTTTATCGCCGCTTTAAATGGATGGGGCGGATCGACCTGCGCCAGATTCGGTCCGGGTCCGGAGAGTTCCGATAGATCAGCAGTTTCGCTCACTTGGCTCACTATCCTCGAATTTTAGCCCAATTAGCTACTGGGCATAAGTTACTAAAGAGGGCCGCCGATCTTGACGGGCGCACGCGGATGTGGTCTTGACACCAAATTCGGGGATGAAAACGCTGTGTTGTAGAAAGGATTGTCCAGGATGACCCACAAAGTTCCTCTACACTAATCTAGATAGCATGCGAATTCTGATTACCGGCAAAAATGGACAGGTAGGGACCGAGCTCTCCCGCCGGTATGAGTCGCGCGGAGACGTGGTACTAACTGGCCGGGACGAATGCGATCTCAGCAGCGAAGGAAGCATTCGTGATGCGGTGCGGCAAGTAAAGCCCACAGTCATCATCAACGCCGGTGCCTACACGGCCGTCGACCAGGCCGAAAAAGAAAGTCCCCTTTGCTTCGCCATCAACGCCGCCGCTCCCCGTGTGCTGGCAGAAGAGGCGGCCCGGCTGGACGCTCTTCTCATCCACTACTCGACCGACTATATCTTTGACGGAACCAAATCCGGCCCCTACGTGGAAAGCGACCCCATCCATCCTCTGAGCGTATACGGAGAATCAAAGGCTGCCGGGGAAGCGGCCATCGCTGAGACTGGGTGCAACTACCTGATTCTTCGCACCAGCTGGGTTTACGGGGCTCACGGCAAGAATTTTCTTCGGACCATGCTCCGCCTCGGTGCGGAACGCCCGGAATTGCGCGTCGTAGACGACCAGATCGGTGCTCCCACGTCAGCCGCTGCCATAGCCGAAGCCACTGCACGCCTGGTCGATTTTGCCCCGGGCGCGCCTGGAATCTATCACATGACTGCCGCCGGCTCGACTTCCTGGTATGGCTTTGCCTGCGCTATTCTCGGCGCTGCCATGGGCCCGGCCAGCCCTCGAGTGCAACCTATACCTGGGTCGGACTATCCAACT
>CAZSUK010000341.1:0-11261 GCA_964609355.1 uncultured Acidobacteriaceae bacterium
CCGGCGCCCAGATCGTGATCGAGTCCACTGGCCATTTCACCGATGCGACCAAGGCCAAAGCCCATCTGCAAGGCACGGTGAAGAAGGTCATCATCTCCGCCCCCGCAACCAACGAAGACCTGACCATCGTGCTTGGGGTGAACGACAAGAAGTATGACCCCAAGACTCACCACGTTATCTCCAATGCGTCCTGCACCACCAATTGCCTCGCGCCCTTAGCCAAGGTCCTTAACGACACCTTCGGAATCGTGGCTGGCATCATGACTACGATCCACAGCTACACCAACGATCAGGTGATCCTGGATTTTCCCCACAAGGATTTGCGCCGCGGGCGCGCAGCCGCTCTTTCCATGATTCCCACTTCGACCGGCGCCGCCAAGGCTCTACACCTGGTCGTGCCTGAACTCAAAGGCAAGCTGGATGGCTTCGCCGTGCGCGTGCCCACGCCCAACGTTTCGGTCGTCGACCTGACCTTCACCTCGGAAAAGCCGGTGACCAAGGAGTCGGTCAATGCCGCCCTCAAGGCCGCCTCCGAGGGTCCCATGAAAGGAATCATGGGCTACGAGACAGAAGAGCTGGTGTCGAGCGACTTCAAGGGCAATCCCCTGTCCTCGATTGTCGACAGCCCGCTTACTAAGACCGTAGGCACGAACATGGCCAAAGTGATCAGCTGGTACGACAATGAGTGGGGCTACTCCAACCGAGTGCGAGACCTGGTGTTGTTTCTCGAAAAAGCGGGGCTCTAGAAAGCACTATGAGAAAGCTATCCGTTCGCGACCTGGAGCTGAACAACAAATACGTCTTCATACGCGTCGATTTCAACGTACCGCTTTCCGAAAATGGGCTGCAGATTCTCGACGACACGCGAATCAAGGAAACGCTGCCCACGCTCGAGTACGCGCTGCGTCATCACGCCAAAGTAATTGTCGCTTCGCACCTGGGTCGTCCGAAGGGAAAGCCGAATCCCAAATACAGCCTGCGGGCGGTCGTCGACCGCCTGCGCACCTTGCTCGACCACGCGTTGGGTGAATCGGTCAACGTCGCCTTTTCCCCGGACTGCGTGGGGGATGTAGCCACCGAGATGGCGCGCCAGCTCGAATCGCGCCAGGTGCTGCTGCTCGAAAATCTGCGCTTCCACGCCGGCGAAGAGGCCAATGACCCCCACTTCGCGCGACAACTCGCCAACCTTTGCAACGTCTATGTAAACGATGCTTTCGGCAGCGCTCATCGGGCACACGCTTCCACTGAAGGCATCACTCACTTTGTCTCCCAATCAGCCGCCGGGTTGCTGATGGAAAAGGAGCTGAACTACCTGGGCAAAGCTCTGCAGGCTCCGGAAAGGCCCTTCGTGACCATCCTCGGCGGGGCTAAGGTCTCTGACAAAATCGGAGTGATCCACAACCTGTTGAGCAAAGTCGACGCACTGCTGATAGGCGGCGGCATGGCCTACACGTTTCTCAAGGCCAAGGGGCAGGACGTAGGCAAGTCGCTGGTCGAAGCTGACAAGTTGGATGTCGCTCGTGAGGCCCTTAAGGAAGCGGAACAGAAAAGAGTACCGTTCCTGTTGCCTGTAGATCATGTGTTGGCGGACAAATTTGCCCCCGACGCCAAAACTCAACTCTTCGCAGGCGACGGCCCCTTCCCTGCCGGCTGGATGGGTTTGGATATCGGTCCGGCTACCGGAGAACTTTTTATCACCGAGATCGCCAAAGCGCGCACCATTATCTGGAACGGCCCCATGGGAGTATTCGAAATGCCGGCTTTTGCCTGTGGAACGACGGCGATTGCAGAGGCGTTGGCGGAGAATGCCGGGGCCACCACTATCGTCGGCGGGGGCGATTCCGTCTCCGCTGTTAAGCAGGCTGGAGTAGCGGACAAGATCAAACACATCTCGACCGGCGGCGGCGCATCGCTAGAGTTTCTGGAAGGCAAACGCCTTCCAGGCGTCGAGGCTCTTTCCCCGGCGCCCAGCTCATAGAACATGGCTGTCGTTAGCCTCGAGCTGCCGCTGCTGATCCTGGTGATTGGGATTGTCTGTGCGTTGGCCGCGTGGCTGCTGGCAACCTTTACTCATTTTTTGCGGGGCTACCGCTATCGCGTCACTTTCGGTCTGATTGCGTTTCCGCTGAGTGGCCTGATGGGCTTTATTTCTACGTTGAATGCGGTCAGCATGTTCGGCGACTGGCTGGCGGGTAAGCCGATGTCGTTTGTGTTCACTATCGGCTGCCTGGGCTACCTGGTATTCGGCTTTCTCGGCTGCTGGACGGCACTCCGTCTGGGTGGCCGGATGGATCGAAAACATACACTTTCCGTGCTCTACAATCTGGTTAAAGAGCAGAAAGAGCGCGAGAACCGTTGAGAACCCCTAAGCATGCGTAAGCTCCTGATCGCCGCCAACTGGAAGATGTACAAGACGCCCGCCGAAGCACAGAGCTTCCTGCACACGTTTGTGCCTCTGGTCAAAAACGTGACCCACAGCGAAATCGTGATTTGCCCTCCGTTCGTCGATCTGCCGACTGCCCTGCACTCGGTGAAGGACTCCGAGATCCTGGTGGGCGCGCAGAACATGCATTACGCGGGAGAGGGTGCCTTCACCGGTGAAATTTCTGCCTCGATGCTAGTGGCTTTGGGTGTCAGCCACGTGATTCTTGGCCATTCTGAGCGGCGCCAGTACTTTGGCGAGACCGACGACACGGTCAACCGCAAGCTCGTGACTGCCCTCAAGCATCGCCTGGTACCGATTGTCTGCATCGGGGAGCACGAGGAGCAGAGGGAAAGAGGCGAGACGGCAGAGGTTCTGTGCCAGCAGATCAGCCGCGCCATCGACCAGATCGATGCCGCCAGACTGCACACGATGGTCATTGCTTACGAGCCAATTTGGGCGATTGGAACGGGAAAGACGGCCACGCCAGACATGGCCGCACAAGCTCATCTCATCATCCGCAGCGAGGTAGCACGCATGGTCGGCAGACCAGTGGCCGATGCGATGCGCATTCTTTATGGCGGCAGCGTGAAACCGGAAAATGCGCAAGCACTACTTAGCCAGCCAGAAATCGATGGCGCGCTGATTGGGGGCGCAAGCCTGGATCCTCATTCGCTCCATGCCATCGTCAAGGAAGGCGAGACAAACTAGATCTCCACGAAAACTTCTTGTGCTTCGACAGTTACGGGGAAAACTGCAACTCTTTCCTGAGAGGCGTCGGTTGCTCCGGTAGCGGGATCGAAGGACCAGGCGTGCCAGGGACAAATCAGCTTGCCTCGCTCGATCATCCCTTCGGCCAGCGGGCCACCGCGGTGGGGACATTCATTATCCAGGGCACGGATCACCCCATCGACGTTAGCGATACAGAGCGTCCTCGAACCGGCGGTGAATTCCCTGGCCTCTCCGGGACGCGGCAACTCTGCTGTAGAACAGATCCGGACCAATACACTCATGCTTTTAGTATTTGCAGCCGTTGGCTTGCCAGGCGCGATACGTTTTCCAGGATGCCACCCGGGCAGTTTCTTCGTCTGCAAAATCGCCCGCTTCCTGTTCCACTCCTTCAGGAAAAATGTAGTACGTCCATTTGCGGAGAGCCTTGTTATAGACCGGCACGGTCGGACTTTGCTGAGTTTTGTCGCTCATATGGCGAGCATACGCTCCACGGGTTGGTTTTGCCCATGCTACGCTCGAAGGGAATGGCCGGTATTCCCCTCTTGAATCAGCCACAAGATCCACCAACCCCGGTTCCACCAACCAATGACCTTTGGTGCCCAAGCTGTGCGCGGGCCGTAAAGGACCCCCTGGTTTGCGGCGATTGCTCCGCAGTCCTCTGCCGCATCTGTGGAACCCCGCTCGAATCCGCCGACGAACTCGCCTTCGGTTAGGCTATGAAGCTGCAAAAGCATACCCCTCCGCCCGGGTGGAAAAACCCCCTGGCACCGCAGCAGCCGCTTACCAACCCTCGCTGGCTGGCTGCCGGCCTGGGAGCCACATTGGCGCTCGCGGTGGTATGTGTCTACGTCGCCTTTTGCTTGCTTTTCTGGCAGGGGCAATGGCAGCTGGTTTTTAAACCAACACCGTCGATCACCGCCACTCCAGCCTCGATCGGCCTTAAGTATGACGACATCGCGTTCGATGCGACCGAGAGCGGCGTTCTGCAGCTCAACGGCTGGTGGATTCCCGCCGGTAACCCGGCACCTTATGCAACCGACACCCTGCTCTTCATGCATGATGGCGCAGGATCGCTCTCCTCCACTGTTCCCCAATTGCTCGCCTTGCACCAACTCGGCATCAATATCTTTGCCTTCGATTATCGTGGCTTTGGAAAGAGCGTACATCTGCACCCTTCGGAAGCGAGCACCAATGACGACGCGGACGCGGCCTGGAATTATCTCGTCGATACCCGTCATTTGCCTCCTTCGAGCATCGTCCTCGACGGGGTGGGAATTGGTGCCGCAATTGCTGCTGAAAGTGCGCGACGGCATCCCCAGGCTCCGGCGGTCATTCTTGAAGATCCCCGGCCGCCCGTATTCAACGCATTGCAGTCGGATCCGCGCCTTCGGCTGCTACCAGTTCGCTTGCTGTTCCATGATCGATTCGATCCCGCAGGCACCCTGACCCATCTGCGCATCCCGAAGCTGTTGCTGTACTCTGCGCACGGGAGCGAGGGCCTCTACTATGACCAGGCTGCGGCGCCCAAGGAACGAGCCACCCTGCGCACGGCTGAGGATTATGTGAATAGCTTGCGGAGTTTTCTCAGCAAATATCTGCCTCGTGCCTGAAGGCAGATGTTGATTCCCTGCTAAGCTTTGCCTACGACATTGATATCAACAGGAGTTCCAATTGTTTAGCTGGCTTAATCGCTTTCAGGGTCTGGGAGCCCTGGTCATGCGGCTGGTTCTGGGGATCATTATGGTGCGATACGGATACACCAAGATCATCCCCTCTGGAGCGCTCTACATGTTCAGCCATAACGTCGGGCACATGCACCTGCCGGTCTGGCTCGGTTATGTTGCGGCCTTTACGGAATTCTTTGGCGGGATGCTTCTGGTCATCGGCTTGCTCACCCGGGTAGCTGCCTTGGGGACCGCCATCGATATGGCTGTAGCCATTATCAAGGTCCACCTCCACGGTGGGCTGATGGGGCCTAATTCACTTTCCTTCCCGCTGGCGTTGTTTGCCATCTCGCTGATGCTGGTCTTCACCGGCTGCGGTTGGATGGGACTGGATGATTTTGTAGGCAGAGGCGGTGCTACCCGCGCTAAAAGTGGCTGGGCTGCGAAGTGAGCCGCATGCGACACGTTCGCTGTGTCAGATAAGGGAATCCACAAGTACCAACCCCGAAAACCTTCGGCATCGTCGCAAGCCCCCCGACTTCGATTCGGCCAGTAAGGTCCAAGAGTCCGACAATCGCGGCTTCCCCATCTGACACAGCGAACGTGTCGGTTAGGGATCTTTCACTTCTTGCGGGACCCAAGCCTCCGGAAACTTTCCCGGTTAGCTCATCAAACTCAAAAACTGCGTGGTCTTCAATTCCGATCCAGGAAACACCAATTCTAAATTGCGTGCCCCCAGGGTCTTGTAAGCTGCCTCCCCCAGGACTTGGCGGAAGTCCGTCGTGATGGCCAGATCGCGATTCTGGTATAGCTGCTCAGTGGCCATGCCTGGCCACTTTCCGTAGACCTTGCCGCCCTTCACCGAGCCACCCAGGACAAACATGACGTTGGCGTGTCCGTGGTCGGTTCCACCCGTACCGTTCTGTTCTGCCGTGCGCCCGAACTCTGACATCGTCACCACCATTACATTTTCGCCTTCATCCCCCATATCAGTCCAGAAGGCAGAGATGCCCTGGCTGAAGTCGCGCAGGCAATTGGCTAGCTGTCCGTTCACACTTCCCTGGTTTTGATGCGTATCCCAGCCTCCGATATCCGTAAAAGCGGCCTCGACACCCAGATTCGCCTTCAGCAGTTGGGCAATCTGCCTCATATTGTCGCCGAATGCGCCGTTAGGATAATTTGCACCCGCCACTGGCTTGTAATGGGCGGGATCGGTCGCTTTCAGCATCCTGACCGCTTCGAAAGTTTCCTGCCCGGTGCCGTGGAGTACTGAATCTACGGAATCCGCATACATGGCTTCAAACGCGGAACTGATCGGCGCCGCATTGGGGCTTTTCCCTGCGACGCCAAAGTCCTGCAGACGGTTGACTGCGACCGCGGGTATTTTTCCACCGAGGGTGCGTGGCACCTGCGATCCCAGGGCGACCGCGCGAAAGGCGGTATGGTTTACCGGGCGGCGAAGGTCTTCTGCCTGCAGAGCGCGATTGAGCCAACCATCGGGCGTCGCTTTCACGCCGGGAGTACCACTCTCCATAAAATCCTGGGCGTCGAAGTGGGAGCGTGTTGTGTCGGGCGACCCGGTGGCATGGACCATAGCCAGGTGGCCTTGATCGAAAAGAGGTTTGAAAGATTGCATTGCGGGGTGGAGTCCGAAGAATCCGTCCAACTCGATCAATTGATTTTGCGGGATCGCGATGGTCGGCCGAAGCCGATAGTAGTTGGTTTCCGCGTGAGGCACCACAATATTGAGGCCATCTGCGGCCCCGCGCTGAAAGATCACTACCAGCCTTTTGCCTTCAGCCTGGGCGCTTGTGGTCTGGGCCAGAACCGATCGCCTGAGGAAGGCCGGCACCACCGACGTGCCCACCAGAGCCATAGCTCCACCCTTCATGAAAGCCCGTCGCGTTGCCATCTGCCAACCCCTGCCCCATTCGAACGCAAGCACAGGCGGAAAGTTGTGCTTGCACAAATTATTTTCCGGTAAACGTCGTGGAATGAGGCGTTTTGATCGCCCAGACTTGAGTGGGTGGCCCAGTCTCGCTTTTGAGACCTGGGTTTCCCCTAGCAGATCGCTCTACCGAAGCACCCAGATCTCAAAAGCGACACCTGGGCCACCGACTCAAGATTGTCATCCCGACCGGACGAGTCATGGGCTTTGGGCCCACCCAAGGTGATGAAAAACGGCTCCTATTTAGCAACTACTCTCACTGGAAGGACCGCCCTCCCCTTTGTTATCTCGACCGAAGCGTAGCGCAGTGGAGAGATCTGCGGTTCAGCGGTCCCTTCTTGGGAATGTTTTCGACAGAGCGACGCGTAGTGGACCTGCGGTTAGGTGCTCCGACTCAATACTTCCCCAATTCCGCAATGGCGCGGAAAAGGTCTTCGGGTTGGGGCAGAATCGCGTCTTCAAGAATCGGCTGATAGGCGACGAAGGTGTCCATGGCAGCCACCCGCTTCACGGGTGCGTCCAGATAGTCGAAAAGCTCGTCAGCGATCCGGGCCGCGATTTCCGCTCCATATCCCCAACTCAACATGTCTTCGTGAGCCACAATCACGCGTCCAGTCTTCTCTACCGAAGTGGCAATTGCCTCCCAGTCATACGGGCTTAGCGTACGCAGGTCAAGCAGCTCGACCTCCAGGCCCAACTGACTGCTGGCCTGCTGGGCGGCGCGCAGAGCACGCGGCACCACGGCTCCATAAGTAATGACGGTGATGTCTTTCCCCGTGCGCACCAGGTTGGCTTTGCCAAACGGGATTGCGTAATCAGGCCCCGGGTACGGCGCACGGCCATAGGTTTCCCGATAGAGGCGCTTGTGCTCGAAGAAGAGGACCGGATCATCGCAGCGGATCGCCGTGCGCAATAGCCCGTTGGCATCCAGCGCATTCGAGGGAAAGACCACCCGAATTCCCGGCGTATGGGTAAAGAGGCTCTCCCCGCACTGCGAGTGATAGATAGAGCCGCCGGTCAAGTATCCGCCGATCGCAACCCGGATCACCGCCGGTGAAGAATAGACGCCATTCGACCGCCAGCGCAGCAAGCTGAGTTCGTTGCGCAACTGATGCATGGCGGGCCAGATGTAGTCGAAGAACTGAATCTCCACCACCGGCTTGAGCCCGCGCGTCGCCATGCCCACCGCACGACCGACGATGTCCGCTTCAGCCAGACGGCCGTTGTAAACGCGGTCGGGGCCGAATTCACGCTGCAGCCCAGCGGTGAGCTTGAAGACGCCTCCCTTGCCCTTCACCAGCCCGTCACGCAGCTCCTGGTCGTGGCTGGTATCGGCCACATCCTGCCCAAAAAGGACGATGCGCGGATCACGCTGCATCTCGTCCTTGAGGCAGAGGTTGATCAGGTCGGCCATGGTCCGCTCCTGCGCATCCGGAGTATGCACTGCCGGGCTCGAAAACACCTCGCTGGTAGCGTCCAGATCTTCGGAATACACATGGCGTTTTATGGAACTAGTTTCGGGCAGCGTTGCGCGCAGCACCTTCTCGGCCGCACTGCGCACTTCCTCGTCCACCTCCCGTTCCAGCCGGTTGATGGCGGTGGGATCGAGAATGCCGTCACGCAGCAAGCGCATCTGCAGCTTGGGCAAAGGATCCAGCGCAGCGTCCCGCTTGCGTTCCGCCTCGGAACGATAAAGATTCTCGTCGTCGGAGAAGGAATGGGAATACTGGCGAATCACATGCCCGTGAACAAAAGCCGGCCCCTTGCCCGAGCGGCAATGCTGAACGGCCTGGGCGAACGCAGAATAGCTCTCGATCGGATCGGTGCCGTCTACCTCGGCAAAATAAAAGTTGGGGAAGTTCGCGACCAGCCGCGAAATATTCCCGCCCGGAGTGTTCACTTCCACCGGAACAGAAATGGCGTAGCCATTGTCTTCGATCACGAAGAGCACCGGCAGCCGCATGCTGGAAGCGGAGCTCATCGCCTCCCAGAACTCACCTTCGCTGGTGGCCCCTTCGCCCAGCGAGACGTAAACCACCTCGTCGCCATGAAACTGGGTGGCCTTAAACGCGCTGTAATCCCCCGGGCGCTGCTCCGCCGCAGCCGGATGTGTAGATAGATATCTGCCCGCCTCGGCGCAGCCAACCGCCTGCAGGCACTGGGTGGTCACCGAAGAAGACTGGCTAACGATATTCAACCGGCGAATACTCCAATGCGACGGCATCTGCCGGCCGCCACTCGAAGGGTCACTCGCCGCACCCACGGATTGCAGCAATTGTTCTTCCACCGTCTGGCCCAGCGCCAGGCACAGGGCACGGTCACGATAGTAGGGATAGAACCAGTCGTAGCCGGGCTTCAGAGCCATGCCGGCGGCAACCAGGAGAGCCTCATGACCGGCGCCCGAAATCTGGAAAAAGATTTTCTGCTGCCGCTTCAGCAGAACTTCACGGTCGTCGGTGCGGCGCGACAGATACATCAGCCGGTACATCCGGATCAACTGCTCCGGCTCTAAACCAGCGTAGGATGCGGCAGTGCCTTGCTCCGTGATGGCCGTCTTCGCCATGCCACCCCCTCGTGGACTACTCGCCAAATTGTAATGGTTTGTACCCGCTCCTGGTAAAAAGACGCTTAACGTTGCTTTACGGATTTCTTGTAGGCTTTAGAAGCGTTGAGCGTGATTCTTGCGGCTTTCCTTGAGGAAAGCCGCATAAGTGGTTATCCCCGTTGTCTCAATTGAGGACCCCAGCGAAGCCAATTGCATTCAATCGTGATCGTGGCCACCTCCCGTGCCAGTATGATGACGAAGCGACGTTGACCTTCTTTTTCTCCGCATGCTTTAATCAGCCGGTTTGCAGGTGTTTCCGCTCGCAACCCCAGCAGCAAGTACTTCTGGAGGCGTTTGAATGCTCTACTTCTCACTTTCGGCCCTTGTTTTCTTTCAGGGGTCAACCGCTGCCATCGGTACCAATGGCGGCACTTTTCTATGGATCGCCCTGGTTGCCGGTCTGCTCGGCCTGGTTTTTGCTCTCTTTCTTGCCAAATCTGTCCTCGCCTACGATACCGGCACGCCGGAAATGCGGGCGATCTCGAACGCCATCCGCGAGGGCGCGGAAGCGTTTATGTCGCGCCAATACACCACCATCGCCGCGCTGGCCATAGTGCTGGCGGTTGCTCTCTTTGTGGGCTACAAGTTTTCTGACTTTACCGCGCCGCTGGCGGGCAAAGTGGTCATCAGCTTTCTGATTGGCGCCGTATGCTCCGGTTTGGCCGGCTACACAGGCATGTTCGTCTCTATCCGGACCAATATTCGCGCCGCCAGTGCCGCGCGTGCCAGCCTCGGCCAGGCTTTGAAAATCGCACTGCGGGGGGGCGCTGTCACCGGATTGGTGGTCATTAGCCTCTCCCTGCTGGGCGTCGGCGCCTTGTTTTTCCTCTTCGGAGGATTGCAGGATCCTCAGCACGTGCCATATCAACTGGTCGGCTTTGGCTTTGGCGCATCTCTGGTCGCGCTCTTCGCCCAGCTCGGCGGTGGTATCTATACCAAGGCGGCTGACGTGGGCGCCGACCTGGTAGGCAAGGTCGAGGCCGGCATTCCCGAAGACGATCCCCGCAACCCCGCGGTCATCGCAGACCTGGTTGGCGACAACGTGGGTGACTGCGCTGGCCGTGGAGCGGACATCTTCGAATCGACCGCGGCAGAAAACGTCGGCGCCATGATTCTTGGGACCGCACTTTATCCGGTCTTCGGCATCAAAGGCATCCTGTTTCCCCTCATTGTTCACGCCATTAACCTGGTGGCCAGCTTCATCGGCGTGCTGGTGGTGCATAGCCGGGAAGATCAGGACCCCATGGATGCGCTGAACCGCGGCTACTACGTCACCACGCTGCTAGCCCTAGCCGGCTTTGCCGGGGCCGTGTACTACATGCTGCAGGGCCGCTGGTGGCTGCTGGGCTGCGGCGTTGTCGGCATGGTGACTTCCTTTCTTTTCGTTCGCATTACGGAGTACTACACCGAGACCCGCTATCGGCCGGTGCAATCGATCGCCAACGCCTCGCTCACCGGGCCCGCGACCAATATCATCAGCGGGCTTGCGGTTGGTATGGAGACACCGGCCATGCCGGTGATCGTGATCAGCGCGGCCCTGTTGCTTAGCTACTACTTCGGGGTGCGCGGATTGGCAGATGCCACCATCTCCGATTACGCCAAGGGCATTTATGGAACGGCCATTGCGACCATGGGCATGCTGTCCTCCGCCGCATACATCCTTGCCATGGATACGTTTGGCCCCATTACCGACAATGCCGGCGGAATTATCGAAATGTCGGACCAGCCGGATTCCGTGCGCGAAAAAACCGACAAGCTGGACGCTGCCGGAAACACCACCAAAGCGCTCACCAAGGGCTATGCCATTGGCTCCGCCGCGCTGGCCGCCTTTTTGCTCTTTTCCGCTTACCTGGAGACGGTCCACGGCATCGTGGCGCAACGCTTCGCCGA
>CAZSUK010000342.1:0-2878 GCA_964609355.1 uncultured Acidobacteriaceae bacterium
CGATAGCGGCGCTCGTGCCCATGCAGCGCGCGGGCAGCGAGGAAGAGGTGGCGAGCCTGGTGGGCTATCTCGCCTCCACCGAGGCCGGCTACATCACCGGCCAGATCATCTCCGTGAACGGCGGCATGGCCTGATACGAGCGCGGCTGGGGCGGGAGCGGCGGCCGGCCGCTCCCCAGTTATCCTCCCTCTCAGGCCGCGGCGGGGACTTTGTCGAGAAATCCGGTTACCGACTTCAGTCGACCGTCCTCGGTGACGATGAAGTCGGTGCCTTTGATCAGGTCAGCTTCGCCGTCCGGGCCCAGCGCCCAAGAAAAACGCACCTTGTCGTGATAGCCGTCGGCGCGGCCTTCGAGCTTGAAGCGGAAGCCGGGGAATCGCTCATGAACAGCCGCGATCAGCGCGCCGATCTGTTCCCGGCCTTCACCGCACATCACGGGATCCACATAAGTGGCGTTCTCCGCCCAGCCTTCCGCGAGCAACGCGCGGCGGCGGGCCTGGTCGGTTTCGTTCCAGACGGCGATGTAGCGGTCTGCGATTTGAGCGGCGTCGGTCATAGTTCTCTCCTTTGTTCGAGTCACTGGTCATTTCAGGAGAGGCCACGATAGAAGACTCAAAATGCGCTCTCAATTACGTCGAAGGTAATGAACCTTGCATTGCGAACTCCCTTTGATGTCGCAGCAGAATCCTGAAAGCGAGTCCGTGCGTGATCAGCAATAGCGGCACAACGAGAGTTGGAATGAAGTACATGGCGCCCAGTTGGCCCGGCACGAGCCCGGCGTCATTGGCCTGGTAGAACGCATTCAAGAGATCCGCTGAACCCCAGAGGTTGAATATCCATGCGATGACAACGCCGCCCCCCCGTGAGAGCGTCGCCAGCGAAAGCAACGCGAGTGTTGCCGCAATGAGGTCTCCGTAGGCGGCGGAATGCGCGAAAGCAGACGGCAGATCGGGCGACACAACGCCCGGGACCAGGAATGCCAATCCGATGAAGCGGAAGCTGTGCAGGATGAGAAGAGGCCGCAACGCTTCGGCCTGTGGGCGGTGACGGAGATTCGGCCAGATGTATCGCTTCGCGACGATCCCCCACGTGATGAAGGCGAATGCGATGCTCACGAAAAAGCGGAGTTGCGGCAGCATGATGGTCTCCTTGATGGTACTCACGGGTACCAGATGATTGCCAGTGTGGTACTATGTAGTACCGAATGTCAAGGGAGATGCTTTGATGACCACCACAGCGCCGTCAAAGGAGCACCAAGCAGGAGGCGACGAAACGGTGCGCGCTCGCATCCTCGATGCAGCCTTCGCGGCGTTCATGAAGAGTGGCTATGCGGCGACCAGCACGCTTGAGATCGCTACACAGGCGCGCGTCTCGAAACGAGAACTGTACGCGCGGGTGGGCAACAAACCGGCAATGCTCATCGCCTGCATCAGCGCGCGCGCCAGGCGGCTGCAAGTGCCCGCCGACTTTCCGGTGCCGCACGATCGCGAGACCCTCGCCCACGTGCTGGCTGCCTTCGGGACACGGCTCGTCCGCGAGATAACCGATCCGACAGTCATCGCGGTATTCCGGCTGGCGATCGCCGAGGCGGTCCACGCGCCCGAGGTGGCGCAAGCGCTCGACGCCACGGGGCGCGAGACGAGTCGTGCCGCTTTGCGCCAAATCATGGCTCAGGCTCAGACGTCCGGACTTCTAGTCGGCCGTCCTGCCGAGCTTGCCGAACAGTTCGGCGGGTTGCTGTGGGGCAATTTGATGGTCAGCCTGCTGCTCGGCGTCGCCAGGCGACCGAATTCACGGGAAGTCGCGGCACGAAGCCGCGACGCCACCGCCGCGTTTCTGCAACTTCATCCGCTGCCGAGCAACGCGGCGCCGCCCCGCGAGCACCCCGGCAGTCGATGATGCTTCTAACGGGGGCGTCTCGCGCCGCTGCCATTCGAGCGCTCAGGCGTAAGTGTCGAGCATCCCGAGCGGTACCCTGGAGACCTGCGCCGACGATGAGGAGACGGGCGCCGTCTCGCGCGTGCCGCCGGAGGTCCGGCTATACGGCAGCTCGGGCGCGGAGCGCTCTTGGAACGAGCGCTGGGAGATATCGACGCTCACTTGCGTGAAGCCCTGCGCGTTCAACATATCGCGCAGCTTCGGCGCACTCGATTCGAGCGCCTCGCGCGTCACCGCACTATGTGTACTCATGGCGATCTGAGCGTGCGCGCCTTGCACGGCAATCTGCAGCTCGATCGGTCCGAGCTGCGGCGGATTCACCGAAAGCTTGGCAGTGCTCCAGCCGTTGTCTACCGCCAGGGAGACCTTGTCGGCCACGCCTTGCGGAAAATCGGCGCTGTCCACGTCCGCATGCACGCTCACCGTGGGGACGGGAGCGGCATCGCTCGAGCTCGACGCCCTGCTCGTGCTGAGTTGCTGAAGTGCGGCTGCCCCATCACCGTTGGCGAGAGAGCCCGAGCCCGCGTCGGAGCCGGAATCGCCCGCACCGTTGTGCGCGTGCGCATCGCCGCCGCTGCCGAGCGATACGGCCGCCCCGGAGCTGAGCGCGGCCGTGTCGAACACCGTCGGCGAAGAAGCGGAGCCTGTGCCTTCGGAGGGCAGCATGGAAATTTGCGGCGCTGTGAACGGCGAGGCCGCGGCCGCGGGGGTATCGGCGGCAGCTCCCGACGCGGCGGCATTGGCGGCCTGCAACGCGGATGCTGCGGACCCGGTCGCGTCCGAGCCTTCGCTGAGCGCCAGATTGATGAGGGCGGTGCTCGCGAGCGGAGTTTGCGCGGCGCTCGCAGCGTTGTCGGCCGGCGCTGCCGACGAGGCCGACGAGTTCGAGGGCGCGGCAGTTTGTGCCGGGCGACCGCCGGCGGTCGCCCCAGTCCCGGAC
>CAZSUK010000343.1:0-5276 GCA_964609355.1 uncultured Acidobacteriaceae bacterium
AAGAGTTCTGACAGCGGAACGACGCTGGCACTTTGTCCCTTGTTTGATCCCGGATAGACAAGAGCCAGCTGCGCTGCAATTGACTTCAGGTCGGCGGACGCCGCCTGCACGGTCACGCCGTCTCGTAAACGCCCTACTCCGTCGAGGTTGTGGCAGCTTCTTCGTGTCTCACATCCATTCTTGTCCAGCAGTGGAACCCAGAGCTCCGCGCTGGCACGCGGTGCGAAGGAAAACCCACGCGGTAACACGGCCACAATCGTGTATGCCTCCCCGGATAGGCTTATGGATTCGCCGATCACGTCGCGGCGGCCGCCGAAGCGCTTCATCCATGTGCCGTAGGAAAGCATGGCGATCTTCGGCTGTCCGGGCTTATCTTCGCCTGGCCGAAAGTCGCGGCCCAGGATGGGCGTGACCCCGAGGGTGCGAAAGAATCCGTCGCTGACCCGGGCCGCCGGCACAGGCTCTGAGAGTGAACCCGCGCGCAGCAGAAATCCGGTGCCTCCATAGACCTCCAGCGACTGGAGTGTCGTGTTCAGCCGCTTCCAATCCTCGTAGTCCTCGCGGGAGATATTAGAGCGTGGAAACACGGCTTCGCTTTCGTCAACATCCACCAGCCGATTCGAATCAGCATAGGGCAGCGGCCGAATCAGCACCGCATCTACGAAAGCGAAAATGGCGGTGCTTGCTCCAATGCCCAGCGCGAGCACCAGAATTGCTGTGAGCGCCAGGCCAGGACTTCTTCGCAGCTGCCGCAGGGCGAACCGCAGGTCTTGCACCACGGTTTCCGCGCGAAATTGCACTACTTCACGACTGCGTTCCTGGAGCAGCGTCGCATTGCCAAATTGCCGCATGGCGGCATAGCGGGCGGCTTCGGGCGTGGTGCCGGCGGCTTCGAACTCCTTTGCCGTCTGCTCCCGGTGAAAAGCCATCTCTTCCTGCAGATCCTGATCGAACTCCCGGCGCCGGAATAGAAGCGCAGTCTTTCTCAGCCATCGGACCAGGGCATTCATACGGTCTCCTGTGCGTCCTCGAGTACCCGCCCAATTGCGGCTATCATCTTCTGGAAATCAGAAACTTCAATGCCCAACTGCTTTCGACCTGCGGCCGTGAGGGTGTAATAGCGCGCGCGACGGTTGGTCTCTGTCTTCTTCCATTCCGCTTTGACCCAGCCCTGCAGCAGCAGCCGCTGCAAAGCCGGGTACAGCGAGCCTTCCTCTACCGTCAACACGGAATCTGACACGCGCTTGATCGACTGAGCAATTCCGTATCCATGCAGCGGTGCGCGGGTCAGAGTTTTCAGGATCAGCATGTCCAGGGTGCCGGGCATCAACTCGGGCTTGGTGGCCATAGGCCACAACCATAGGCGCTCTATGGATAGGATGTCAATGGTCAGGGAGATTAGGGGCTAGCCGCGGAAAAGTCCTGGACTGAACCGTTAGGTAACACTGAACGGAAGGGGACAGTTTTTAAGGCTTTCTGCAACGCTATCTTACGGTTGGTACCCGTCGACACGCCACTTTGCGAACAGGGTCAATTGGTCTTTCGTCCAATACGGTCCACCTGGCGGCATCGACGGTGGTTGACCGCCCTGAGGAGATACCGTCTCCAGCACTGCCTCCGCATGGCTGTAGTTGCCGGAAGGGTCGGACATATAGTCATAGTCGTCCAGGTTGACTCCATGTACCTTCATGTGTGCAACGTCCACGGGGCGAAACAAGGGCGCGATTTCAGCCGCGAAAGAAACGAGTGCCATGTGCTCTCCTTTATGCGCGCCGCAATCATAGCAAATTCCGCTTCCTTCAGAGGCAGAACCAACTCAAGGCCGCGTTGCACTCTCGCGATCGATTGTGCCGTCTCAGGAGACGGTCATCTCTGTTTGAAGTTCTGGTCCAAAATCGTAAATGTGTGCGAGAAGCTCCCTCGGGTGTACAGGCTTGTTAAGAAGCACAAAATTGTGAACTGCATATTTGGGATCGCCCAGCAGATCGAGAGTGGCAGCCTGACCTGAAAACAAGAGCACTTTACAATCAGGAACCAATGCCCTGACCTCAACACTGAGATCAATTCCATTCAGCCCGGGCATGACAACGTCAGAGATGAGCAGCTGCGGTGGAGTGAGCCGCGCCACTTCCAATGCGCTCTCCGCATCGTAGGCAACGATGCAGGCGTAGCCGCTTTGGCCGAGAATCATCGATAGCGTATCCGCGATCACCTTCTCGTCATCGACGATGAGTACCAGGGGCCGAAAATTCTGATCGGCTGTCAAATTTCTATTGCACAAGTCTGAGACGGGAACGGTTTCGAAATTCAGGATCCGGGGCATGCGCTTTCTACCTCAATCACCACCCTACTCTTAAAGTCTTAATACGGGGTAACTCGATACAATATCAATCATTTAACGGTTAGCGTAATTTCATCTTGCCAGGTGCGAGCGTTCTGCTTTAGCATACTTTTGCGTTAGAAGTGCGCGTTTTTAGCGTTACGATAGCACGTCGTTAACGAGGAGAGACCAGAATGCGGGTAGATCAGGAGGCCAGGGGCGCGATGAGATTTCAAGCGGTGCAGAAGGCGAACATTCCAACCGGCCGCAATGGAAAGCACAAGGAAATTGTTCTCGCTTTGCTCAGCGACATTGAGAAGTTGGCCAACGGCGAAGCCCTCAAGGTTCCACTGGCCGATTTGCCAGACACGAAAGAGAACATCCGCTCGGCGCTCAATCGGGCTACCAAACAGCGGGAAATTGAACTAGGAACTTCGAGCGATGAAGAGCATTTGTATATCTGGAGAGTCAGCTAGCGATCAATCGGTCTGCGCACCAGAGTGCTCGCGGCCAGTCTGTTATTCAACTCGCCGTGATCCCAGTTGTCATTTTATGCCACCAGGCATCAACAGATTTGGATCAGCTCAAATAAACTGATACAACAACTGTACGGCCAGTACCACAGAAGGGTGTGTGACAGCACAGAGGTTCGCAGATTGGCGTAAGAATGAAAAGACCTAAGATCGTGCCCTTTGCGAAGGGAGCGCCTCCAAGGTTTGACCATAAACCTTCTTTTTTCGACCGTGTGCGAGAGATCCTCAACATTGTTCGCTCGGACCGTACTTCGTTGCAGAAGGACGTGGCGACTGATAGCACAACGCTCTCCTCCGGGAACGAGGAAAGACCGTCGTAATACCTGCAACTGTGATTCCCCGGCAGATCAATTTATCGAAGTTACTTCCCTTGACCTCTGCTACGGGCGATAACAACCCTCCTTTTGTTCATCTCGGCTCCAACTTTTCGCGATACTTCGGGGGCATCCCCTCGATTGACTGAAGGCCGGCCCGGCAGAATTCTTACGAAGCCTTCAGACATTCCGAGAATCTGTTCATTTGTAGTGGCCCCCCCTCAGGGTGTTCAGGGGCTGGGACCGACTACTAAAATCAAGATTCTCTGAAAAAAACAAAGGAACGATGTATGGCAGGAAAAAAGCTCGTAATCTCTGACCCGAAGGAAATCGCAGAGGCCGTGGTTTATTTTATGGAAGCGACGCACGTCGCCGGGGAGGTGCTGCACGTGGACGACGGTGCGCAGGTGGGCCGGTGGTAACCATGCAAGGTTCGCAGCCCGGTGGAGCAGATCGCCGGTTGCAGGACCTTGGCATTCAGCTCCCAGCCGCCCCCACGCCGTTCGGCACCTATGTGGAGACGCTGCAGACTGGCAACCTGCTCTTTTTTAGCGGGATGCTCCCAGTCGTCGATCACAAACCCAAGTATGTGGGCCGGCTTGGAAAAGAACTCGATACCGAAGCCGGCCGGGATGCCGCCTACACTGCGGCTTTGAGTGTTCTCGCTGCGGCTAAAAAGCATTTGGGCTCACTCGATCGAGTGACACGCGTGGTCAAACTCGGCGTGTTCATCGCCACCCACGGGGATTTCTTTGACCAGCCCAGAGTGGCGGACGCTGTCTCCGATTTGTTTCGAGATGTCTTTGGCATCGAGAAAACCTCGGTTCGACTGGTAATCGGCGTTGCCAGCCTCCCCCTCGGCATGCCCGTAGAACTGGAAGTGATCTTCGAGATTGCGGACTAGCGCGGACCAGTGAATGTTTTTGCAAGCCGGGGCACGCTTGCCCTGAGGAAGGATCAGGCAATGGACCAACAGGTGTTCTATCGCACCGCGAAGGTCGATGGACTCTCCATCTTCTACAGAGAAGCGGGCCCGAAAGGCGCTCCCATCATTCTTTTGCTGCACGGCCTTCCATCGTCTTCGAGGATGTTTCAGCCTTTGCTGACCAGGCTTGCCGACAGCTACCACCTGGTTGCGCCAGACTACCCGGGCTATGGGCATAGCGATTGGCCCGATCCAAAGCAATTCGACTACACCTTCGACCACATTGCTTCCGTGATGGACGGCTTCACCGCTACATTGGGATTGTCCGGCTACACGCTTTATATGCAGGACTACGGTGTACCAGTCGGCTTTCGTATGGCATTGACGCACCCCGAACGGGTGCAGGCTCTCATTGTCCAGGATGGAGTGGCTCACAACGAAGGTCTGGGAGCAAACTGGGCAACACGGCGAGCGTTCTGGGCGGACCGGCCTGCCTACGAAGAAGCCTTGCGCAAAAATCTGCTATCACTCGCAACCACAAGAACACGCCACATCGGAGACGATCCGAATATCGAGCTTTACGATCCCGATCTTTGGACCGATGAGTTCGCCTTTCTGAATGCACCTGGGCAGGCGCAGATTCAAAGCGATTTGTTTTATGACTACCGCACCAATGTCGATGCCTATCCAAAGTGGCAGGCATGGTTACAAAAGACCCAGCCCAGGCTTTTGGTTCTGTGGGGCAAGCACGATCTCTCTTTCGAGCCCGGTGAGCCCGAACGCTACCGCAGGGACGTACCAGCCGCGGAGGTCCACGTACTCGACGCCGGACACTTCGCGCTGGACACAAAAGCCGAGGAGATGGCGGTCCTGGTACGCGCGTTTATGAACAGGCGCTGAGAGCTCGAAAAGGAGCCTCAGGCGCTAACCCACTGCCGAAAGATTCGGGACCGGGCAGGAGAGGCAGGGGCTAAAGTTCGCTGCGGCGAGGTAGCCCGACATCTTTTCAATCGTTTATGGCCCGACTAAAGTCGTGCCCTGATACAAAACAGAGCTTTTGTGCAACCCGTAGAGTTGTTCCCTGAGACAACATCGAGTTCTCACGCAGGCTCTTTAGTCCCTGAGGGCATCTTTTTATCAGCGCAGAAGAGAATTCAGAGGATGGAAAACCGTACCTCAGCGGC
>CAZSUK010000344.1:0-3197 GCA_964609355.1 uncultured Acidobacteriaceae bacterium
CCGGTTGCCGAAATGGGCATGAATCAGGTTCGGTTCAAGAACGGCGCCGCCGTGCGTGGCTATGACGCTGACACCTACTTCTCCCGTAAAACGCTCAGTTTCATGGACCGCTTCGCGCAATTCTCCGTAATCGCCGCCCGCGAGGCAGTTTCCATGGCTGGGGTCGAATGGACGGACGAACTACGCGAGAGCGCGGCCATCATTACCGGTTCCTGCATGGGCGGCCGGTTTACCGAAGAAATTGGCTATTGGGAACTCTTCCACCACGGCAGGCACCGGGTCCATCCGCTCACCATTCCGCTGGGCATGAGCAACGCCGGCGCCAGCCACATCTCCATGGAGTACGGCCTGCATGGCCCGGCCTATACCATCTCGACCGCCTGCTCCTCTTCGGCGCACGCAATTGGTAACGCACTGTGGATGGTGCGATCCGGGGCAGCACCTCTGGCCATTGCGGGCGGGAGTGAGGCGCCGCTCTTCCTGGGTGGATTAAAGGCGTGGGAGGCGATGCGTGTGGTCAGCCCGGATACCTGTCGCCCCTTTTCCGCCAACCGTTCGGGAATGATCCTGGGAGAGGGCGCCGCGATGCTGGTGATAGAGCCGTTGGACCGGGCGTTAGCGCGCGGTGTGAAGCCGCTGGCGGAGATCGTGGGCTTCGGCATGTCGGCCGATGCATGCCATGTGACCCAGCCTTCCGCCGAGGGCGCTGCTCGTGCGATGCGTGGTGCGCTGCGCGACGGCGGTTTAGCTCCGGAGCAGATTGGTTATATCAACGCTCACGGCACTGCAACTGAGGCCAACGACCGGATGGAAGCAGCGGCAATCCATGATGTCTTTGGTGCTCACACGGCTGCGTTACCCGTCAGCTCGACCAAGTCGATGCACGGTCACACATTGGGCGCAGCGGGAGCGATCGAAGCGGTCGCCACGATCCTCGCTTTGCGCAACGGAGTGCTACCGCCCACGGCTAACTACACCGCACCGGACCCGGAATGTGAGCTGGACGTGATTCCGAACCAAAGCCGCGTTGCCCAGGCAGAAGCTGCCTTGTCGCAGTCATTCGCCTTCGGCGGCCTGAACGCCGTCCTCGCCTTCCGCGCCTGGCACTAAACTCGCTGCGGAAAAGCCAAGAATCGGCCGGTATTCTCACTCACCGGACCCTTTTCTCTCTTTTCTCTCACTTTTTGCATACTTTTTTCGACGGTCTTCCGAGGCCGGCAACGAAGCAGTCCCGGAGGGACGGGACAACCTGTAGCCCGGCACGTGAGTGCCGGGTAGGATTAGATTTATGAGGTGAGTCCCGAAGGGACGGCACAAAGAGTCCAGGCCGCTGCGGCCGAAGACGCTAGTTTCGCGCCATTTTCTCAAACACGTCCAGGGTGTATTCCAGGTCAGCTTGCGTATGCGCTGCAGTCACGCATAGGCGGAGCCGGGCGGAGTCCTGAGGAACCGCCGGGAAGAGCACTGGGGTCGCCAGAATGCCGTGGTCGCGCAGCCGCCGGGCGAATAGCCCCGTAGTCGTCTCGTCATTGAGAATGACCGGGATGACCGCCGTCTCCGACAACCCAGTGTCATAACCCAGCGAGCACAAACCACTGCGCAAAAAGTCTGCATTGTGCTTGATCTTTTGTACCCGCTCAGGCTCTTCCTTCAAGATCGCCAGACCTTCGCGGATCGCGGCGACTGCTGCCGGGCTCAACGCTGCGGAAAAAATGAACGGCGAAGCCCCATGTTGCAGGAAGATCGCCAGCTCCTGGGAAACAGCAGCAAAACCACCCGTCGAAGGGATCGACTTGGCCAGCGAGCCAGTCCAGATGTCTACTTCATCGGTCGCGATGCCAAAATGCTCATCGGTTCCACGGCCACAGGCTCCCAGCACCCCGGAAGCATGCGATTCGTCGACCAACAGAAAAAAACCGAATTCCTTCTTCACTTCCAGAATCTCGGGCAAATGGCAGACGTCACCGTCCATCGAAAAAACGCCATCCGAGATAACCAAAGTACGGTTAGCCTGGCATCCGTTTTGCAATTCCTGACGCAAGGACGAAGCATCGTTATGGCGGAACCGCTGCAACTGAACCCCGGCAAAGCGGCAGGCATCCGTGAGGCTGCGATGGCAGAGCGAGTCCATAATGACCCGATCCGCTGGACCGAGCAGCGCGCCGAGTACCGCTACATTGGCTAAATAGCCAGAGCTGAAGGTGATGGCGGCTTCCGTGCCTTTGTAAGCCGCGAGGTCCTTTTCCATCTGAATGTGCTGGTCGGTGGTCCCGGTAAGCAGCCGGGCTCCGCCGGTGCCGGTGCCGTACTTCCGGATCGCTTCAATGGCAGCGGCGTCAATACGCGGATCGCCGATGAGTCCCAGGTAGTCATAGGACGAAAGCATAAGCATGGAGTGGCCGTCCGCCCGCACCGTGGGGCCGGTTCTGCCCTCCAAGGGAATCTGGAACGGATACGCATCGTGCGTGCAGGCAAGAGCGGTAGTCTCGAACAGGCGCCGGGCGCGAGCATCGATGAGGTCGTTTTTACGGAAATTCCACCGCTTATCCGCGCTGAAATATCCGTTAAATGACTTACCGGAGGAAGAAGGAAATCCTGCTGTTCCGTGGTGAACTTGTGATTTCGTCTCGGTCGGAGTATCCATTTATTTAACTGACTATAGTGCAGGATCGGGGCATTGGGAAGTCCGGAGTTGCTGTCCCGCCACGGTTTATAGCATTTATTACATTGCGGATATCTCTTTTTGCCCATCCCCCATGGGCTGTGAAGACGCAAAAATGCTCTAATTGTCATGAGGATACGCAAACCGGTCGCGGCATCCTATCCGTCGGAGTCCAACATATGTCGTCGAGTGCGTCCCCAAGTGCGTCTTTGACCAGTCCGGCCCGTGTACTTAGCGCACAGTCCCTGCCGCGCCTGATGGACAAGTTCGGACGGACCATTACCGATCTCCGCGTTTCCATCACCGACCGCTGCAACTACAAGTGCGTGTACTGCCGGACCGGCTCCGAGGGCCCTCAGTTTTCCGAATTGGGAATGCAGGATTACCTGCGGATGATTCGGGTCTTCGTGACCCTGGGCATCGAGAAGGTCAGGTTGACGGGGGGCGAGCCTCTGCTCCGCAAAGACATCGTCTCGCTTGTGGCTCGGCTTGCCGAGCTGCGCACCAACCCGACCGGAGAACCTCTGGACCTTGC
>CAZSUK010000345.1:0-4992 GCA_964609355.1 uncultured Acidobacteriaceae bacterium
CACCGAGATATAAGGAAGGCCGGCGTCATCCAATTGCCCCAGGCCTGCAGAGACCTTGGCCAACTGCATCAGGCTGGCTACGCCCTCCATCATGCGCGCACCACCCGATGCGGCGACAATAATGAGCGGTTGCCGGGCAGCAAGCGCGCGATCAATGGCCCGAGCGATGGTTTCTCCTACGACGCAACCCATGCTTCCGCCAATGAAGGCGAATTCCATCACGCTCAGTACTACGGCATGAGGACCAAGGCTGCCAACGGCATTGATCACCGCGTCGTTCAGCCCGGTCTCGCGCCGGGCCTTCTCAAGGCGGTCGCGATACGGCTTTATGTCGACAAATTCGAGCGGATCGGTGGATACCAGTTCCAAATCAACCAGCTGGAATCCGGGTTCGAGCAGGCTGGCGATTCGGCTTCGAGCGTCCAGCCGAAGATGGTGTCCACACTTGGGGCAGACCTGCAGGTTCGCTTCGAGATCAGCCTTAAAAACGTATTGTCCACAGCCCTCGCACTTTTGCCACAAACCTTCGGTGCGAACACTCTTTTCTGGATTTGGTTCAATCTCGCTTTCCTGCCGCTTAAACCAGGACATGTATTCCCTTCCGCCACGCGCCCCCAAAGTTTCGCAATGCTCCGCCACCCAACTCCGACTCTGGAGCATACAGCGACTACGCTCGCGATGGTGCGGATTCTGTGCAACTTTCCCTGATCAGGAAGCTGCGTTAGCACTGCTTGCATCAGTGCCCGGTGTGGTACGGATGCCCTGCAAGTATTGTAAATGCCCGGTAGAGCTGTTCCGCCAGGACCAGGCGCGCGAGCTCGTGAGGGAGGGTCATCCGTCCCAGCGACAGAGTCGTCTGCGCCTGGCTGCGGGCGCGGTCTGACCAGCCGCTCGCCGGACCAATGGCGAAGACGATCGCCTGTTGGCCGGCGTCCCTGCGGGCGCCGAGCAAGGCGGCCAGTTCTTGTGACGAGAGCGCTTCTCCACGGCTGTCGAGTAACACCAACCAGGCTGGGGTGCGTGCTCGTTGCCGGGTAACAAAGGCGAATAACGCCTCCTCACCGCGGAAGGCCACTGCTTCGATTTTGGCGAAGGGGCTGATGCGTTTCAGATATAAGTCGGTGGCGGGTCCTAGGAGGTCGCTGCGACTACGCTGTCCGATATAGGCGAGGGTGAGATTCAGGCTGCTAGGCCCGGTTGGTTTGCGTGGCGCCCACTTGCTCCCGGACCGCTGCCATGCCGGCCCCGTCGAGCACCGCGTCGATCATGGCGTCACATCCCATGCAGGAGTTGATCATCATGTGATAGAGCCGCCGATCCGTCCAGTCGCGGTCATAATAGCGGCGAACATACGCTTCGCGCCGGCTGTCGGTGGCCTCGAGCTCTTGCCTGGCATTCGCAGCCTGCTCCGGAAAGCGGGCCTCAAACCAGCGGATCTTCCGCGACATCGCGGCGTAGACGAAAATGTTGAAGACGCCGGGAACGCCCACCAGCGCACAGGCTGCACCGCGGCCAACAATCACACAGTTGCCGTTGGCCACACATTGCTTGAGATAGTTACGCACGAACTCGACCATGCGTTCGCTGTCGAAGACCTGGTCTTTGGGCGGGGCGGGCAGACGGTCCACGCTGCCATGCCAGAACGACTTTCCCATCCGGTAGTACCAGGGGTCGAGGCGCTCATCACACTGCTCAGCCATGCTTTGTGGCACGCCGGCTTTATGGGCAATTTCGTCGATCAGGCAACGATCGATAAGCTTCCATTGAAGCCTGTCGGCGAGGCGGTGGGCGAATTCCGCTCCCTGGCTGCCGTACTCACGTTCTACAGTGATCACCCTGATCATTGAGCGTCTCTCTGGGCGAGATGCTAGCACTGGCAGATTGAATAATCCATACCCCCCAAAAGGGTCAAGGTTCGGCGAGAACTGGGTTACGCAAGCTGCCGATGCCGGAAATCTCCACCACCACGTCGTCGGCCGGCCGGAGCCATCGTTGCGGGGTGCGCCCCATACCCACGCCGGCCGGAGTACCGGTGCTGATGATGTCGCCCGGCGCGAGGGGCATCATGGTCGAAATGTAAGAGATCAGCTTCGGCACCTTGAAGATGAGCTCGCGGGTGTTGGATTTCTGCAGGGTCTCCCCATTAATCGAGAGAGAGATGCCCAGCTGGTGAGGGTCAGCAATCTCGTCTTTGGAGACGATCCAGGGTCCCATCGGGCCGAAAGTTGGGAAATTCTTTCCCAGGGTCCATTGCGAGGTAGCCAACTGCACGTCTCGAGCGCTTACGTCATTCAGGATGGTGTAGCCGAAGACGTGCTCTTCCCAGTCTGCCTCCGCAATATTGCGTCCGCCCTGGCCGATGACAACCGCCAGCTCCGCTTCATAGTCCGGCTGCTGGCTGGCGCGCGGCAGCAGGATGGGCTGCCCATTGCCGATCAGGGTGTGAGGGTACTTGCAAAAAACGGTGGGAACCTTGGGCGGCTCCATCTTCGATTCTGCAGCGTGATCGCGGTAATTGAGACCGATGCAGAGAATCTTGCCAGGCTTGCACACGGGTGGCTCGAGCGAGACGGAAGACAAGGGCGCAAGCAAATTCAACCCCGTCTCTTCCAGCTGAACGTTGACTCCGGCCCAACGCTTGGGACCTGCGGCAATGAAGGCCAGTGCGTCCGGATATCCGAGTTGCGAGAGAGGGAAGACGTGGCCGTCCTTGAGAAGTGCAGGAGCAGTGGTGGTGTCGCGACGGTAGCTAATCAGGCGCATTTAACGATTGTCCAACGCGGGGCGGAAGAATGGGTAAAAAATTATGGACGCTGGTTTGGGTAGAAGGCGTGCCCACGGGGCAGGAAAATGCATCTGCCTACAATGGGGGTGACGAGGGGATTGATGGACAAGCCGAACGAAGGACGAAGCCGGGTAGTGATTGAAAATGTGCAGCCACAAATCAACTGTGGTCTTTTTCCCATCAAACGAATTATTGGCGACCTGGTCTCGATCCAAGCGGACGTATTCGGCGACGGCCATGATCATGTTCGGGCGCGGCTGCTATGGAAGGAAGAAGGCGCCTCCAGCTGGGAAAGCCTCGACATGGTGGCCCTGGGTAATGACCGCTGGCGTGGAGAGTTTCGAGTCGACAAAATTGGCCGCTACCGGTACACCCTGGTGGGCGAGGTCGATCATTTTGAGACCTGGCAAAGCGATCTTAAGAAGCGGTTAGACGCGGGGCAGGATCTTGCCGTGCCGTTTGCCACCGGCGCCGCGCTTCTGGAGCAGGTGCAACCCCGGGCAAGCAAACAGGACAGCACCCAGCTGGCCGCCTGGGCTAAGAAGCTCCGGGCCGCGGGGAGCAAGGATGAGGCAGCGGTCGCGCTGGCACTGCAGGATGAGTTATTGGCCACGGTGCATCGCTATCCTGATGCCACGATCGAGGCTTGGTATGAGCGGGAGCTGGAAATTATTGTGGATCGGGAAAGGGCGGGTTTTTCCGCCTGGTATGAACTCTTTCCCCGTTCCTGGTCGCCTACCCCGGGCAAGCACGGCACGCTGCGGGATGTGGCCAACCGGTTAGAGTATGTGGCGGAGATGGGGTTCGACGTACTTTACCTGCCCCCTATTTCTCCTATCGGGCACAGCTTCCGCAAAGGCAAGAACAACTCGGTCGAAGCCAAACAGGGAGATGAGGGTAGCCCCTGGGCCATAGGCTCGGCCGAGGGCGGGCATAGCTCGATTCTTCCCGCATTGGGGACGGTCAAGGATTTCGCCAACCTGGTCAAGCAGGCCAAGCAGCAAAAGATGGAGGTTGCTCTCGATATCGCATTCCAGTGCGCGCCGGATCATCCCTGGGTGAAGGAGCATCCTGAGTTCTTCAAGAAACGTCCCGACGGCTCGATTCAATATGCAGAGAACCCGCCCAAGAAATATCAGGACATTTACCCACTGGATTTCGAATCGTCCAATTGGCAGGGGCTGTGGGAGGCCCTCAAAGGGGTCTTCAGCTATTGGATGGATCAGGGTGTGCTCATCTTCCGCGTGGACAATCCGCACACCAAGGCGTTCCCTTTCTGGCAATGGGTTATCCCGGAACTGAAAGCGAAAGACCCGAATGTGCTGTTTCTGGCGGAGGCCTTCACCCGGCCTCGGGTGATGGAGCGGCTGGCGAAGCTGGGCTTTTCCCAGTCCTACACGTACTTCACCTGGCGCGATAGCAAGCAAGAACTTACCGAGTACATGCTGGAATTAACTACCACCCCAGTTCGCGAATATTTCCGTCCCAACTTCTGGCCTAGCACGCCCGACATTTTGCCCATACATCTGCAGACCGGCGGTTTGCCGGCGTTTCGTTTCCGCCTGGTGTTAGCGGCCACCCTGAGCTCAAACTACGGGATCTACGGGCCGGCCTTCGAGCTGGGAGAAAATACTCCATTCAAGCCGGGCGGCGAAGAGTACCTGAACTCAGAGAAATACGAGATCAAGCAGTGGGATTTGACCAACCCGGCAAGCCTGAAACCGCTTATTACCCGGTTGAACCAGATTCGGGGGGCAAACCCGGCGCTGCAGAGCAACGAGCGGCTGCACTTCCACCCTACGGACAATCCGATGCTGATCTGCTATTCCAAGCGAACGGCGGATGGCAGCAACCAGGTGCTTGTCGTGGTTAATCTCGATCCTTTTTTGGTACAGGCAGGGTGGGTTGAGGTGGATTTAGGCGCGCTGGGCCTGGCTGCTGACGGTACATTTGAGGTTTACGATCTGTTGGCGGATCACTCGTACAGCTGGCGAGGATCGAGAAACTACGTTGCCTTACGGCCGGCGGAGGCGCCGGCCCATGTGTTCCGTGTAACGCCGGCAACTGCATAACTGTAACTGTTACGAATTGAGCACCCAAGCCGGGAGGCAGTATTGAAGCAAGCGGGAAGCGCGGCGGACCCACTCTGGTACAAGGACGCGATCATTTACGAGTTGCACGTCAAGGCATTCATGGACGGCAACAAC
>CAZSUK010000346.1:0-4365 GCA_964609355.1 uncultured Acidobacteriaceae bacterium
CCCAGCGTAAATGCAGGCAAACCGCCGGACGAGTGGCAGACCTACGAGATCCGTCTGGTGGGGAGGGAAGTCACGACAACCCTGAATGGACAGAAGCTCTATGAAAGAGGGGTCATTGACGGCCTGACCGGAATCGCCTTCGATCCGTTTGAAGGCCGGCCCGGCCCGATTGAGTTGCAAGGCGATCACGGTTCGGTCGAGTTCAGGAATCTGGTGCTGATACCCCTTACACAGCGCAAAGGCAAATAGGTAGGAGGAGGAATATGAAACTCCGGCTGTTGCTGATCCTTGCCTTGCTGACCGGCCCCCTCCAGGCGCAAGTGACCTACGAGCGGCTGCTTCATGCTGATAAAGAGCCGCAGAACTGGCTCACGTATTCGGGAGGTTATGCGAGCAATCGTTACAGTTTCCTGACCCAGATCAACCGAGACAATGTCAAAAATCTTCAAATGAAATGGGTCTACCACCCTATCGGCCATCCGGAAGACGAGAAGATGGAGATCACGCCCCTGGTGGTAGATGGCATCTTGTACGCGGGCACGATGACGGAGGTGGTGGCGATGGATGCCGTCACCGGGCGGCAGTACTGGAAGCTCTCGCGCCCGTTTAATCCAGACGATTACCCGACGCAACGCATTTACCTGGTCAACAAGGGTCTGGCGATTGCCGGGAACACATTATTGTGGGCGACGGCCGTCGATTGCCATCTGCTCGCCATCGATATCAGGACCGGGCGCGTGAAGTGGGAGATCGCCGCTGCGGACTGGAAAAAAGGCTACCAGTTCGATGTGCCGCCTTTGGTGGTGAAGCACATGGTGATCCTCGGGCCTGCAACGAATGATATGGGCGCGAACTGCTGGGTCGGCGCCTTTGACCTCGACACTGGGAACCCACTCTGGAAGTTCTACACCAGTCCGATAAAGGCCGACGATCCGGCCGCAAAGACGTGGGGAGATGACACCTGGAAACACGGTGGCAGCCCCATCTGGAACGGTGGTTCCTACGATCCAGAAACGAATCTCACCTACTGGGGCACGGGCAATCCGAATCCAGGCTGGAACGGCGATCAACGAGTGCCCGGTGACAACCTCTACTCCGACAGCGTGGTTGCCGTCGATGCAGACACGGGAAAGCTCAAGTGGTATTACCAGTTCACGCCGGGCGACGAGTACGACTGGGATTCCACACAAATTCCCGTACTCGCTGACGTCGTTTGGGAAGGCAAGCCGCGGAAGGTAATGTTTTGGGCCAATCGTAACGGGTTCTTCTATGTGCTTGACCGGGCGACTGGTGAATTTTTGTCAGGCAAGCCTTTTGTCAAGGAGACCTGGGCGGACGGAATCGATAAGAATGGCCGGCCGATGAAAGTGGCAAAGTTCTGGCCCAAGCCGATGGGTGGAATCCTGGTTATGCCCGGTTCCCAGGGCGGCACTAACTGGTATCCACCTTCTTACAGCCCACGGACCGGTCTCTTCTATATGTCCGTCTGGGATAACTACCAGGCCCTTTCGGCCAAGCAGCCTTATAACCGGTGGACCGAAGGCCAGTTATACACGGGAGGTGGTTGGTGGCCCGGCTTTGGCGAAAAGGGACCTCCAGCCGATTGGCCCGCCCGTGTTCCGCCGCCCGGTTCGCCGGCGCGTGGGCGTGTGGCTGCGAATTACAAGACGGAGGCCGAAGGATACGGCGCGATCCGGGCGATCGATCCGGTGACCGGTGAGAAGAAGTGGGACTTCAAGATGGTGAACAACACCGAGTGCGGCGTGCTCTCCACGGCGAGCGACCTGGTATTCGGGGGTGGCATGGATGGGAACTTCGTAGCCCTCGATGCGACGACCGGCCAGCCCTTGTGGCACGCGTATCTGGGCGGCGTGAATGCGAGTGGTCCGATCACTTACGCGGTTGATGGGAAGCAATACGTCGTGGGTACGGGCGGCGGCGTGATGTACGCCTTCGCTCTGCCGGATTAGTGTGCTGATTTCCCCGTCGGACGGATTCTCGTGGACCCGCCCCGAACCCGATCTTCCAAAGTGCCACCTCCGTTTGATTCCCGCAAAGAGCGCACGGGACCGACATTCGGAGTCCATGATGATCATTGCGAAGATTGAGACATTTCCGCTGAGCATTCCCTTCAAACCAGATCCCTCCAAGGCCCCAGGTTTTCTTGTCCTCTGTACGAACCGCATTTATGGGAAGCGTTGCGGTGCACGGAGCTGAATCCGGTGCGTGCCGGCGGTTTAGCCCTGCGCTCTCTTGACCCGAATTGAATGCCTTATTGGGCAGCAGCATGTGCACCGATAGAGGCATGGCCGAGCACGTTCTCATGGATGCCATCGTCCTGGGACTGTGTCGCGGAGTTGTAGACTGCGGGAATGGTTGCGTCTATGGGAATGATGTTCAGCCCATCGCCAGTCAGCTCCGCAACCATCGCCAGCCACGCTGCGTGGTAAAGGTCCGTGGTGGGCGCGTCCATATTTCCTGTCTGCTCTGCGGGTGCGTTGTAAATAGTCGACAATGAATAGACGACGGGGGTTTCAACCGCACCGACCGCCGCAGTATAGAACGCCAGACACACATCGCCAGCCGGATCGACGCACGTATATACGACCTTGTGGGTTGCGTTCGTGTTCGGAACGCGTATCAGATTTTCGAGAATTGTCTGGTTTACGGGGAGGCCGGAGACGCCAGGGAAACCCATAGCCTGAGAGAAGAGCGTGATGCCGGTATCAGGATCTACAGCTTTGACACCGTCAACACTCAAGGTAAATGTAGCTGACGAGTTGTATCGCCGGGCCGCTGCAAAATAGATCGTGCTTCCCGTCACCGTGCATGTCATGGTTGCACCCGCGGTACTCGTATAGGAAGCGGCCGAGTTCGGGTTGCCGTCCACCCATGTTCCGGTCTTTACACATCCGGTTCCCGCAGCGCGGATCTTGTCTGCTTCAGGGATTGCCAACCATGCAGTCTGAGCTTCGATGCAGCCGCGCGCGTAGGCTATGTAAGCCTGCCCGTACTGTATCTGATCGTTGCGGAAGTGGCCATAAATGTTCTTGCTGGCGGCGTCAACCTTCACATCCCAAAGAGATTGGGAGGTTCCTGCGTAGGACAAGTCAGCGCAATTGCTTCCTCCGTATGCCTGATTATTCAGCGTCCAGCCGTTTATTACCGCCATGACAGCGGGCCACGCTGCTTCAGGATGGCAGGTGAGGATAGAGCATCCAAGCAGACCATAGCCCTGTGTCTGAGAATTGCCCCAGGCGTTCACGATCTGGGGTGGAACTGATGGCGCCCGGGTTGGCACGAAGCCAAAGCAGCCAGTGAGAATCAAAGTCGAAAAAACCATCCCATACTTCAGATATTCGCCCTCCAGCTTGACGGCCTGGGGACAGATAGAACGTTTCCTATTCATAACTAGCCGGCAGAGTAACATGAATTCTCCCACAATCCAGCACGAAGCGATGCCCATTTCCGCCAACTCCGAGCAGCACCATGTCCCAGCTGGTGCTGACTCCCGTAGGAACCCTGTCGGTTTTCGGGTTCAAGACGCCGGTTCCGTATCCGTTTGGCGCGGAGCGAACGGGTTACCTCGTGACCGATTTCGATGCGGCGATCCAGGCCGCTCGCACAACCGGCGCCGACGTTCTTGTGACTCCATTCAATGACCCTATCGGACGAGATGCCGTTATCCAGTCGCCCGGCGGCGTGAACACCCAGCTCTATTGGCTCACGACCGCGCCGTCCTATAAGGCTCTTCAAACCATTCCGGAGAACCGTGTGTATGTGTCTGCCGATCGCGTGGCTGCCTTCGTTAGCCTCGGCGAGTCAGCTGTGGTTATCATTCTCGGGACGGTGAAGATGGCCCTTCTTACACAAAGCGCGCGGGCGCCGCGCCGATCTACGGCCTGGTTCCGTGAGTTTTTAAAAGATGAACTGACGCCCTACCCTGAGAGAGTCGCTCTGGTCGCGCGCATGGTCATCGCCGCAACCATCGTGATGCTCATTACCATGACGTTTCGTATGCCCTATGGCGCCTACGCTGCTCTGTACGCTCTTACCATTTCGCGCGAAAGCCCTCAAACCACCGGGAAGGCGGTGACATCTATAGTTGCCGCTTTTGTTCTCGGAGGAGCCTACGTCCTGATCAGCGCTTGTTTCTTTTTCGGCGATCCACTGCTGCGTTTGTTTTGGGTGATCGGGTCGTTATTCATCTCTTTCTATGTGATTAGCACCATGACGAATTACGGAGCGTCTGCCCGCTTCGGCTATTTAATTGTCATCACGGTTCCTCTCTGGGATCGCCAGATCCCGACCGAGTTGAGGGTGGAAGGCACGCTCTGGGCGGTATGGGCCATAACGATCGCGAGC
>CAZSUK010000347.1:0-3304 GCA_964609355.1 uncultured Acidobacteriaceae bacterium
GGAACGCACTCGATCGGCGGGCGAAAGATGGGTCAAATGCATTGCCCTTTCAGGCGTTTTTGTAAAACCGGGCAATCTCCCGGAATTTAGCCAGCCGGCGTGCGATGCGATCTTCGACCGTCATGGCCTTCAGCTCATTGAGATGCCAGGCAAGTTTTTCGTCGAGCAGCGCGGCAGCAGCGGTTGGATCGTTCTGGGCTCCGCCGGGAGGCTCTGGTACAACATCGTCAACACAGCCCAAACGGCTCACGTCTTCGGAAGTAATCTTCAGCGCGGCGGCGGCCTGGGCCTTCTTGTTCGCATCGCGCCACATGATCGACCCGCAGGCTTCGGGAGCAATCACGGAGTAGACGGCATTTTCCATCATGAGCACGCGGTCGGCGACGGCCAAGGCGAGAGCGCCACCGGAACCACCTTCACCGGTAATGGTGGCAATGGTGGGTACGCGCAGCCGGGACATCTCGCGCAAGTTGCGAGCGATGGCTTCCGCCTGGCCACGTTCTTCGGCCGCGATGCCAGGGTTGGCGCCGGTGAGATCAATGAAGGTGAAGATCGGGCGGTTGAACTTCTCCGCGATCTTCATTACCCGGAGTGCCTTGCGGTAGCCCTCGGGATTAGGCATGCCGAAGTTGCGCCGCACCTTTTCTTTTGTGCCCCGGCCTTTGAGGTTGCCAATGGCGATCACTTCCTCACCGTGGAATCTCGCCATGCCACACGCCATGGCGAGATCGTCGCCAAAGGCTCGGTCCCCGTGGATCTCCGAAAAATCAGTAAAGAGACGTTGGATGAAATCCATGGGGTAGGGCCGCTGCGGGTGCCGAGCGAGTTCCGTCTTGATCCACGCCGGGTTCGTCGGTTCGGCGACTACCTGTGTCTGCTCAAGATTTGCTGCCTGTTCGGTCATGAGACTTTCAATCGCCCGTGCCAGCGCGGAAAGTCTGCCGCTTGGCCATTGAATCTATCGATCCTTTGGATTATAGCGGTTTTGAGAATTTCGCTGTTTGCAGGTTTGGTATGGGGGGCGGGCTAGAACAGGAGGGCTAAAGAGATAGTCAGTGTACCCGGGAAAAACCGCAGATCTCTCCACTGCGCTGCGCTCCGGTCGAGATGACAAAGGGGAGGGTCGTTATGGCCCGCAGCAGAGGTCTAGGGATGGGCAAATCGCAGCTGCTGAGCGGAAACTGTTTCTCGTTCAGCAACTACTCTCCCTTGGAAGCACCGCCCTCCCCTTTGTCATCTCGACCGAAGCGTACCCGGATTTCCTACTTCGCTCTGCCGGCCACGACCA
Source organism: uncultured Acidobacteriaceae bacterium (assembly GCA_964609355.1). GTDB lineage: Bacteria > Acidobacteriota > Terriglobia > Terriglobales > Acidobacteriaceae > PALSA-350. Next base: position 1,289 of record CAZSUK010000347.1, read on the forward strand.
CGTGTGCGGCTCTCCGTAGAGAGCCGCATGCAGACCATCAAAGCCACGGGTCTCCATAGGAAATCCGGGGGAGCGCAGTGGAGAGATCTCTGTGTGGATGCTCTTTCCTGGAAATGTTTTTCGGCAAACTATTCGAAGGCTTGTACTGCGCCCTGGCCTAGTAACTGCTCGGCGCGTTCGATGAAGCCTCTGTCGGCGCCGACCGTTAGGCCTTCCGGTTCTAACATGACGCAGTATTCTCCGCGGCTTTCCAGATTGATCATGAGCCGCCCGGGGCCCGGAGCGGCGGTGATCATGGCTCTTAGCGAGCCTAACATCGCTTCGCTCGCGCTCTCCAACAACACGCGAATGCGGACGTTCTGAGGGAGCTTGATCTTGATGTCCTCCAGGGGCTGGATGCTCGAAACCGAGAGCTTCGGCGCTGACTCGTCGTCGTCCGCGCGCAGCACACCCTTAATCAGCACCGGCACTTCTATCTTGAGGTTCTCGGAGAGGCGTGCATAGTCTTTGGGGAAACAAATCAGGTCGATCTTGCCTACCGTGTCTTCGAGCGCGGCCTGGGCATACATTTCCCCTGAGCGCTTGGATTTGCCTACCTTGAGGCCGACGATGACGCCGGCAATGGCCAGCAGATTTTCTGGTTCGCCACCACCATTGCGGCGACGAGCGGGCGGAGGCGCTTTCATCTCCAGCGCAGTGGCGGTGTCGACCACGTTCAGGTTGCGTAGCTTTTCCGCGTACTTGTCCAACGGATGGCCGGAGACAAAAAAGCCCAGTACTTCTTTTTCTGCCTGCAAGCGCTCGTTTTCATCCCAGTCGGGAGTGTTGGGTAAATCATCGGCGCTCTTGTGGCCATTGCTGCCTCCACCTTCGAAAAGGGCGGCCAGGCCGGCAAAGAGCCCGTGCTGCCCGGCAAGGAGATCTCGCTGCGCCTGCTGTGCCCGCTCCATCGCCCGGTCGGCCACGGCAATCAACTGGGAGCGGCGCCCAAAGCAGTCGAGTGCTCCCGCCTTGATCAGCGATTCCAGAACCCGCTTGTTCATCAGGCGCAGATCAACCTTTTCGCAAAATTCCCAAAGAGTTGGGAAACCGCCGTTCTGCTCTCGCGCAACGAGAATCGAATCGATGGCGTTGCGGCCCACGTTCTTGATGGCTGTCAACCCAAAGCGAATACCAGTCGCACTGGGCGTGAAGTCCGCACCGGAGATTTGGACGTCAGGAGGCTCGACCGAGATACCCATCTCGCGGCACTCCTTGATGTATTTGACTACGTTCTCAGGCTTGGAGATTTCAGAGGTGAGAAGCGCAGCCATAAACTCGATCGGGAAATGCGTCTTGAGATACGCCGTGTGATAAGCCAGCAGTGCATAGGCTGCGGAGTGAGACTTGTTAAATCCGTATCCGGCAAACTGCTCCATCAGGTCAAAGATACGAACGACCTTGTCCTTGGGGTGCTTTCGCTTGATGGCTCCTTCGACAAAGCGGGTGCGCTGCTTGGCCATCTCCTCAGGATTCTTTTTGCCCATGGCGCGACGAAGCAGATCGGCTTCGCCCAGCGAGTAGCCCGCCAGCACGTTAGCGATCTGCATTACCTGCTCCTGGTAAACGATCACACCCAGGGTTTCCTTGAGCAGGGTTTCCAACTCCGGCAATTCGTAGCTGACGACTCTGCGGCCCCACTTGCGCTCGATGAAGTCATCAATCATGCCGCCCTGGATGGGGCCGGGACGATAGAGCGCATTGAGGGCGGTAAGGTCTTCCACGCAAGTAGGTTTGTAGCGGCGCAGCACATCGCGCATGCCACCGGATTCAAACTGGAAAACTCCGGAGGTAAGTGCGCGGTGAAAGACCTTCTCGTAGGTCTCGGTGTCATCCAGCGGGATCAGCGACATATCGAGCGCGCTTCCCCGCTTGCGCTCGATCAGCTTGAGCGCATCATCAATCACCGTCAGCGTGGTGAGCCCAAGAAAATCCATCTTGAGCAGGCCGAGTTTTTCTACCGCCTTCATGTCGTAG
>CAZSUK010000348.1:0-7943 GCA_964609355.1 uncultured Acidobacteriaceae bacterium
GAGCGGCTAGAGGCCATCACCGAAGGCCGGGTGCAACGGATTGGTCTTTCCGCTACCCAGCGGCCGCTCGAAGAGGTGGCGCATTTTCTTGGCGGGGCAGCAGGCGAGGTTTCGGCTGGCGACGAGGATGCTCCTCCGCAATATCGCCCGGTCACCATCGTCGACGCCAGCGAGCCCAAAAGGCTGGACTTGCGGATTGAAGTCCCGGTCGAAGATATGGCGCGCATGGGCCAAAAAGAGGATCTGCCCAGCGGCGCTGCTTCGCAGGGGCCGAAGCGAACATCCATCTGGACCGCCATTCATCCCCGTCTCGTCGAGATCATTCGCCAGCGCCATTCCACCATTATTTTTGTAAACAGCCGGCGGATTGCGGAGCGGCTGGCGGGCGCCATCAACGAGCTTGCAGGGGAGCAGCTTGCCCGCGCCCACCATGGCTCGCTCGCTGCCGCGCAGCGCTCCGAGATCGAAGAACAATTAAAGGCCGGACGATTGCGTGCGTTGGTGGCCACCTCTTCGCTCGAGTTGGGCATCGATATGGGCGCAGTCGACCTGGTAGTGCAAATTGAAGCGCCGCCTTCCGTAGCCAGCGCTATGCAGCGCATCGGCCGTGCGGGTCACCACGTCGGAGCGGCCAGCGAGGGTGTCATTTTCCCCAAGTATCGGGCCGACCTCGTGGCTTGCGCCACGGTGACGCGGGCCATGCATGAAGGGTTGGTGGAATCGACCCGGTTTCTGCGCAATCCGTTGGACGTGCTGGCGCAGCAGATAGTGGCGATTGTGGCCCAACCGCCAACCCCGGGTGAGATGAGCGTGGAAGCGGTTTTCCGGCTCATCCGCGGCGCGGCGCCATTCAGCAGCCTTACCCGCAATGCCTTTACCGGCGTGCTCGATCTGCTGGCCGGCCGTTACCCCTCCGATGAGTTCGCCGATCTACGGCCGCGCATCACCTGGGACCGCGCGAAGGATACGCTGCTGCCGCGGGATGGGTCGAAGATGCTGGCCATCCTGAACGGGGGAACCATTCCCGACCGCGGACTCTACGGCGTCTTTCTGTCCGGATCGGAAGGTAAACCGGTGCGGGTGGGCGAACTCGACGAAGAGATGGTCTTTGAAAGCCGCACCGGCGACACCTTCATTCTGGGAGCGTCGACCTGGCGCATCGATGAAATTACGCACGACCGGGTGCTGGTGTCGCCGGCGCCAGGCCAGCCAGGGAAGATGCCATTCTGGCACGGTGACAATGCCGGCCGGCCGCTCGAGTTCGGCCGCCGCATCGGCCAATTGGTGCGTGAGTTGCGCGACATGCCGCGTAACGCCGCCTTGAGCCGGCTTATTCGTGAGCACGATCTGGATACGATGGCGGCAGAAAACCTGATTCGTTTTCTGGCCGACCAGGAAATTGCCACTACGGTGGTGCCAGATGATCGAAACATCGTGATCGAACGCACCCGCGACGAAATGGGCGATTGGCGGGTGTGCGTACTCACCCCGTTTGGGAGCCGCATCCACGCTCCCTGGGCGATGGCCATCAGCGGACGTATTCGTGCCAGTGGTGGTGCCGATGTCGAAGCAATGTGGGGCGATGACGGATTCGTCCTTCGTTTCCCCGACAGCGATGCGGCGCCGGATTCCGAATTGATTCTCATTGATCCGGAAGAGGCTACAGATCTGGTACTGCGGCAGCTGAGTGGCACCGCCTTGTTTGCCGCAAAATTCCGCGAGAGCGCGGCGCGGGCGTTGCTGTTGCCACGGCGGAGGGCGCAAGGCCGCGCACCCCTGTGGCAACAGAGGAAGCGGGCATACGATCTGCTGTCCGTTGCCTCACGTTATCCCTCGTTTCCTATTCTGCTGGAGGCCTACCGCGAGTGCATGCGCGATGTTTTCGATATGCCGGCGTTGACCGAGACACTCCGGGCCATCCGCCAGCGCAATGTGCGCGTGCATGTTGCCGACACCCGCACTCCTTCGCCCTTTGCTTCGTCGCTCTTGTTCAGCTACGTAGCTAATTACATCTACGACGGCGATGCGCCGCTGGCTGAGCGCCGCGCGCAGGCTCTCTCCATCGACCAGGAGCAGCTGCGTGACCTGCTGGGTGATGCTGATCTGCGCGAGCTGCTGGACGCAGATGCCATTCACGAAGTAGAAGAGCAGTTGCAGGGGCTGCTTGAGACGCAGCAGGTGCGCTCCGCGGACGGTATTCACGATCTGTTGTTACGTATCGGTGATCTTTCGCGTGAAGAGCTGCTGCGCCGTCTCGCTGATCCCGAACTCGCAGGGCAACTGGAGCGTCTGCTGCGCGCCCGCCGGCTGCTCGAAATCAAGATAGCCGGAGAAAAACGGCTGATTGCCATTGAGGATGCGGCTCGTTATCGCGATGCTTTGGGAGTTCCCCTTCCTCCCGGAATCGCGGCCGCCTTGCTGCAACCCGTCGCAGCGCCGATTCTGGAACTGGTTCGGCGCTATGCCCGAACACACGGGCCTTTCACCCTGCGCGAGGTCACAGCGCGGTTTTCTCTCGACGCGCCGCAAGTGGAAAGTGCTCTGAACGCGTTGTTGCTGGACGGCCGCATCGTGGAAGGAGGATTCCGTCCCGGCGGCGTCTACCGTGAGTGGTGCGACGCGGAGGTGTTGCGGCTGATCCGGCGCAAATCGCTGGCACGCCTTCGCAGGGAAGTGGAACCCATCGAGCAGCAGACCCTGCAACGCCTGGCGACCCACTGGCAGGGTGTGTTGCAGCGCAGGCGAGGTCTGGATGCCTTGCTCGACACCATTGAGCATTTGCAGGGCGCACCGTTGGCTGCCTCGCTCATAGAGTCGTCTATCTTGCCGGCGCGTTTAGCCAACTACTCGCCGGGCAATTTGGACACCCTGATCGCTGCTGGAGAAGTCGTCTGGTGTGGGCTTGATTCGCTGGGTGAGCATGATGGGCGTGTGGGATTGTTCTTGTCGGACAAGCTCAGAACCCTGCAACCTCCCCGGCCGGAGCCGGCCGCCGAAAACCCGTTAAGCCCAAGGGAACTCGCGCTCATCGAACAACTGAGCCGGGGCGGGGCCATGTTCTTCGCCCAGTTGCATGAAGCGGTTGGCGGAGGATATCCCGGCGAAACATTGGACGCTCTATGGAGCCTTGTATGGCGCGGCCTGGTGACTAATGATACCTTCCACGCGCTGCGCGCCTATGTGGCCCGGCCGGCCACATCGCGGCAACCCAAGCGGCAGCACAATTTGCCTGCTTTCCGTTCCCGCCGAACGACGCCGCCTAGCGCTCAGGGCCGCTGGAGCCTGGTTCCTGCCTCGCTCGCTTCGCCGACGGAATGGAGTCACGCATTCGCCAACCAGTTGCTCAATCGTTATGGGGTGCTAACCCGGGAATCAGCCGCCGGCGAGAACGTGCCAGGAGGGTTTAGCGCGATTTACGACGTACTCAAAGCGCTTGAGGAAAGCGGCCGCATCCGTCGCGGCTATTTTGTAGCCGGCTTGGGTGCGACTCAGTTTGCTCTGCCCGCGGCGGTCGATCTGCTTCGTTCTCTGCGCAGTGGGCCGCTCCTCGAGAAACCCGAAATGGTAACTCTGGCGGCTACCGATCCGGCCAATTTGTATGGTTCTGTCTTGCGCTGGCCTGCGGGCGGCGAAGAAACAGTGGACGCTCCCCGCATGCTTACGCGCAGCGTCGGCGCCGGGGTGGTGTTGCGCAACGGCGAGCTGGTGGCTTACCTCCGCCGCAATAACCCCAATCTTCAGGTGTTTTTGCCCAGCGAAGAGCCTGATCGGGCGGAGACCGCACGCGACCTCAGTGCCTTTCTAGCCACCATGGCCCAGCAGGAGATGGAGCGGCGTGAAGATCAGCGCGGCGGCATGCTCATTGCAACCATCAACGGCCAGCCTGCGGCGCAGCACTTCATGGCTTCATTTCTGCAAGAGGCGGGCTTTCATCTGAATCCCTCCGGTCTCAACTTCCGCCGCGCTCTGCTGGCGGTCGCAGCTCCCAATGCCTGAAGGCGATACCATCTTCCGTTCTGCTCGTGCGTTGAATCAGGCGTTGGCCGGTCATCAGGTCACCCTGTTTGAAACTGCCTACGCGCCATTGGCCAGCGTGAACGATCAGAGCCCGGTGGCTGGCCGAACCATAGAGCGGGTAGAGTCGCGCGGAAAGTGGCTGCTGATCCATTTTTCCGGCGATCTCATCTTGGCGACGCACATGCTGATGAGCGGCAGTTGGCACATCTATCGATGCGGCGAACGCTGGAAGCGCTCGCGCACTCACATGCGAGTCGTGCTGTGCACAGCGGAGATGGTGGCCGTCGCCTTCGACGTGCCGATTGCCCGTTTCCACACCGCACGCACGCTGGAGCGTTTTGCGGCTGTCACCAGCCTTGGACCCGATTTGCTGGGTAACTTTGTTGCGGATGAAGCTGCTTCGCGCGTGCTGGAGCAGGCGGAAGAAGAGGTGGGGAACGTCCTGCTCAACCAACGGGTGATGGCCGGCATCGGCAACGTGTTCAAGTCCGAGATTTGCTTTGCCTGCGGGATAAATCCTTTTCGCAAAGTAGCAACTTTGCGGCCCCGGGAAGTCGAATGTCTGCTCGACACTGCGCGTCGGTTTCTGACGGCCAATGTAGTGGATGGAGCTGGAGATGGCATCGTGACCTACACCGGCCTGCGGCGCACGACGGGGTCCAGTAATCCTGCTGCCCGGCTCTGGGTATATCGCCGTGCGGGCGAGTCATGCCGCCGTTGCGGAACGACCATCGTCATGCGCCGCCAGGGCCTGGGTGCCCGCTCCACTTACTGGTGTCCAGATTGCCAGAAGGAGTGGATATTCAGGGCAAGATAAACCGCAGATCTCTCCACTACGCTTCGCTCCGGTCGAGATGACAAAGGGGAGGCCGGTGCTTCCAGGGGATAATAGTTGCTGGACGAGAGCCGTTTCATCTCGACCGGAGCGCAGCGTAGTGGAGAGATCTCTGTGTGGATGCTCTTCCCTGGAAATGTTTCCGACAGACTGCTAGTGAGGCTGCGACGCGTCCGGCTGCGGCTGTTGTTTGTCGTTGTCGCCCTTGCCGCCGAATAATCTTTTGAAGAAGCCCGGTTTCTTCTTCTGCTGTTGGTCAGGCGGAGGAGGAGCTGGCCCAGGCTGGGCCGTAGCGGCTGCCGCTTGTGCGCCGGTCGAAGGCGCCAGCGTGGCAGGCATCCCGTTCGCCGGGGCTGGACCGACCGTATTCTCCTTGCCAATACCAAAGACCTTTTGGAACAGATTCCGCTGATCGCCGGCGCTCTGGTCACAGGTTTGCGTCGGAGCGGTTCCGTCCAGGAAAACCGCATCATAATCCTGCGGGCAGCTGGCATCCGCCAGCAGGTTAGTCACTTTATCCAACCGGACGGTCGAAACACCTTGAGGAGCAACGAACTGGCGGGTATCGGAATACTGCGGCAGCTTCACCGCGTTCTTCATGAAATCCGCCCATATCGGGCCCGCCGCCTTCCCGCCTTCCAGATGCAGATCGGAGTAGTCGTCGTTGCCTATCCAAACCACACACAGGAGATTACTGGTAAAACCGGCGAACCACGCATCATGAGAAGTTCCGGTCTTGCCTGCGGCAGGGGCGGTAAAGCCACGAGCGCGAACGGGGGCGCCGGTGCCGGCGTTAATTACGTTCTCCATCAACGCCAGAGTAAGGTAAGCAACGCGAGGGTCGAGAATAGGCTTGGAGTCTGGAGGATAGTCGTTCAGTACGTCGCCATTCGGGGAGCGAATGGAGGCCACCAGCCAGGGATCGATCCTTACCCCGCCGTTCCCGAACGTGGTATACGCGCCCGCCATATCCAGAGGAGTTGCATCATAGGACCCCAAAGCAACCGAGGGCGTTCCGCGGGCAGACTTGATTCCTGCATCCCGGGCCAGGGCGGCTACATTGTTGTAACCCACCATCTGTGCCAGTGAGACGGTAGCGTTGTTCTGCGAAAACTGTAGCGCGGTGCGCGCTGTGATGTCCCCCTCATAACGGGTGTCATGGTGGTAGTTGCCCGGAGCGTAACCATTTTCAAAGGTGGTCAGGTTGTTGTTGAGCATGGTGACGGCGGTAAAGATCCCGCTCTGTCTGCCAGGATCGGGCGGGGCAGGATCCGCAGAAACGAGCTCCTCACCGACAGCAGCCTGAAGAGGCGGTTGGGTCAGGATCGTTCCGGCAAGGCTGGTGTTAAAAGCCGCGGCATAAACGAACGGCTTGAATATAGAGCCAGTCGGGCGATGTTGCACTGCATGATCGAACTGGCTGGCTCCGTAGTTCCGGCCGCCGACCAGCGCCAGCACCTGGCCGGTGTGGGGATTCAAGGCCACCAGTGCGACCTGGGGATAATTGATGGGCGTGTCATCCCCCGCCTTCACCCGCTTCGCATGCTGCTTCTCAACCTGCTCGTCGACTACCTTCATGCCCTCGGTAACTGATTCCGCGGCCACCCGCTGCAAATCAGGATCGAGCGACGTGTAAATGCGCAGGCCTGAATGATTGAAATCTGTATCGCCCAGGTGCTGCACCAGCCGGTCGCGAACCAGATCGACAAAGTAGGGCGCCTCGCCGGCATCGATGTTCATGGGAGCCAGTTTGAGCGGCTCAGCCTTGGCTAGGATTGCCTGGTCTTTGGTGATCTTGCCAGTTTCGACCATGGCGTCGAGCACCCGGTTGCGCCGTGGGATGGCCCGTTCCGGGTGGCGATACGGGTTGAGAAAGCTGGGATGCTGAATCATTCCCGCCAGCAATGCGCACTGGGCAAGGTCGAGCTGCGACACGTCTTTGCCGAAATAGGTCTGCGCCGCCTGGCCGAACCCGTTGATACCAAAGCTGCCCTGCTGGCCCAGGGGAATTTCGTTGGCGTAGAGCTGAAAGATCTGTTGCTTGGTAAACCGGCTTTCCAGCTGAAAGGTAATCGCAATCTCGACAATTTTCCGCTTTAAGCGCTTCTCCGGCGTAAGGAAGAACCCGCGTGCAAGCTGCATGGTGAGGGTGGAACCCCCCTCCCTCCGGCGCCCCAGGCGCAGATCGTCACGAAGCGCTCCAATCAGCCGTAAGTAGTCGACCCCGCCATGCTCAAAAAAGCGCCGGTCTTCGATGGATGTCACCGCGTTGACCAGGTTCGCAGGCATCTCATTAAAGGTGACCAGGCGCCGCTTGGTGCGGTACTGGCCTTCCGACAAACCGGTAATGAGTTGTGGTTCCAGTTCATAGGCATCGAGATCCTGCCCACCGTCGCCTGAGATCTTGCTGACCTCGCCGTCGCTGAAAGTAACCGTGGCGCCTTGCTGAGAGTGGTACGACTGCGGGCCCGGTTGAATGGTGATGCTGCCTTCGTTGAGGGCGTAGGTTCCCATCGTCGAGCGGTCGCGATCCCCGTCCCCGCTATAACCCGCGTTGTGCAGCTCCTGGGCGACAACCCGCGGAGTCAGCTTTTGACCAACGCGCAATTCTTTTGGAGCGGCATAAATCTTCGCCGTCTGCTCAAAGAATCCTTTCTGCAGCCGTTCGTCAACGATATGGCGATTTTGATAGTAGTAATACCCAAAAATGGATTCCCCAACCACCAGGCCGAGCAGGAGTGTGCCACCCACCACCAGCAGGATGATGTTCCGTACCGGGTGTTTCAGCAAGCTCGTGCGTACAACGCTGATTTTCACTGCCAAATTATCAACTCCGTTGCGGCATTAGACGGCTTCCTGAAGCCGCTTGACTACGTCTGCAATGGGAACGTCCTGACTCGTCGCCGTCGAGCGCGTTACCAGCTCCAGCCGTCCCTCTGCCGCTTTCTTGCCCACGTTGATTCTGTAGGGTATTCCGATCAGGTCCGCATCTTTGAATTTGACGCCAGCCCGCTCATCCCTGTCATCCAGTAAAACCTCAAATCCTGCGTCCTCGAGGCTCGCCGCCACTTGCTCGGCAACGGCTGCCAGA
>CAZSUK010000349.1:0-4782 GCA_964609355.1 uncultured Acidobacteriaceae bacterium
GGCTCAAAGTGAACAAGCCGCCCAGTGTCCCATTGGCCAGGTAAAGAAGGCGTAGCGGCATCCGTTTGGCCAGAAAAGGAAAAAGCAGGCAGCCCAACATCCCGGGAATAACTGCCCCCACTCCCCCAGCCAGGCTCACCATCCTGGGTGAGGCGCTGAAATCGTTGCCCAATCCTCCCAGCATGTTGGTCAGCGCGAAGGAACCGCAGGGAGTAAGGAAAAGCAGCAGGGTGATCAGCACTTCGCGCCGGCGCAAGAGCAACAGGATCTCGCGGCTGAACTGGGCGAAGCTTTCGCCTGCCAATCGCCGGTCTGGCCCTGGAGCAGGAATAAAGAGGAAGATCGTCGCGGGTAGGAAGACGATCGCCCCCACAAGACCCGCGGCCAGCCAGAGAGGCAGATTGCGCACCAACTCGCCCACCAATCCCATGCTCAAGCCCATGGCGGCGATGTATGCGAAGTTAAACCATGCGCTCAGCTTGTTCTCGTCTTGCTTGCGCGCGACGGTCGAGAGCCATCCGCCCAGCGCCGTCGTCGAAAGGATCGCCGCAGCAGAGCCTGTCACCAGGGCGATTTCGAGGATGACAAGATGGTGGAGGTTGAGCAGCGAGATGACCGCCAGCAGAGACGCCAGCGCGGCAAAGAGCGTCGCATACCAGCGGCGGCTGAAGCGCACATCGAGCATAGGTCCAAACACGACCGCCCAGAAATTCGGAGACAGCGCCGCCGCCGTAATGGCCGCGATCCTCGCCTCGGAAACATGCTGGGCGGACAGGATCTGGGGTATGGCAAAAAACGCCAGGCCACCGTACAGCCCAAAAGATGAATTCGATAGCCCCATGATCCAGATCGGCGGCGCTGTTCGGTCCGATTTCAAGCAGGTCTCCGGCGTTGTTTGATCCGGTCTTCATGCTACCCGGCCTCGGGCAGGGCAGCTACCGCTTGAAGTATCTGGGATTTAGGGAGCGGTCACTCCCGCCGCAGCAAATCAGCTGATAAAAAGATGCCCTCAGGGGCTTTTTTTCATCGCCCCAAACAGGACCCCGGGTGCCCCACATCTCGCTCGTTTTTCGCGAGATGTGGGATACCACGGCTCTTCGCCCCTGACATTTTCGCAACAACGCCTTTTTCCGCAGCCTGTAAAGCCCGGGAACTCTCAAATTGCGGCACGGCTGAAGCCGTGCCGTTCCAGGACCGAGTTCTCACACAGGCTCCGATGCGGGCTCTAGTGAAAACTGGAATACGGCGACAGCAGGCCTGTCCCCTTCGCGGGAAAAGCAATGTAGGCTGGTGTTCGAACATTAGCAAGCCCTCGATGAGCATTTTGAATGAGCACTCCAGACAAACGGGTTCGCTTCAGCGTCACTTCCGTTCTGTCTTCCTTTTCTACAGATTCGCAATGCACATAGGACAAGCATGAAAACGAGAATTAATCTTGCACGGATGCTCGCATTGGCGCTCCCTGTGATGGGCGCCACGTTGACGATGACGCAACAGTCCGGAGCAGCGCCCCATGTTCCTCCGTCCAGACCCAAGGGCCCATGCGACATTTACGCTGCCGCCGGCGACCCCTGCGTGGCCGCCCACAGCACGACGCGCGCGCTGTACGCCACCTATAACGGCCCGCTCTACCAGATTCTGCGCCAGTCGGACGGCAAGACCCTGGACATCGGCGTCGTCCAGCCCGTCGCGTCTGATGCGGGCGGATACGCCGACGCAGCCGCACAGGATAAATTCTGTGCCAACACCTACTGCTGGATCACCACCATCTACGACCAATCCCCCAAACATAACAACATGACCCAGGCCCCCCGCGGCGGATTCAGCGGCCCGGCCATGGGTGGGTTTAACAACCTGCCGATCGCCGACATGGCGCCGATTACCATCAAGGGTCACAAGGTCTACGGCCTCTTCATCGCGCCGGGCATGGGCTTGCGCCAGGACGACCCAAAAGGCACCGCGGTCGATGACCAGGCACAGGGACAGTACTGGGTCATTAACGGCCAGCACTACAACTCCGGTTGCTGCTTCGACTATGGCAACGCCGAAATCGACAGCCGGGACGATGACAACGGCACCATGGAAACCACCTACTACGGCAATGCGGTGCCCTGGTTTGCCGGGAGCTCCCACGGCCCGTGGATCATGACCGACCAGGAAAACAATCTGGTCGGGTGTGTCAATCCTGATGGATCCAAACTCTGCGCAAACCTGCCGGCGATCACTTGGCGATTCGTAACCGCCATGGCCAAGGGCGAACCGCACCGCTGGGTCAGCATGGGTGGCGACGCGCAGCACGGCGCCCTTTCGGTCATGTTCGACGGACCGCGCGTCAATTCCACCTATGACCCGATGCGCAAGCAGGGGGCTATCCTGCTGGGCAACGGCGGTGACAACAGCAATAGCTCGCAGGGCACCTTTTATGAAGGCGCCATGACGGCCGCAAACACCTTTCCGGACAACGCCACCGACCAGTTGGTGCAGGCGAACGTTGTGGCTGCCGGATACGGCCTGCCTCTGCTAAGCCTTGCGCCGGCGGCGGCAACCGCCACTCCGCCAGGACTGCAGACGTTCTACCAGGGGTCCTCGCAGGACACCACGGTGACATTCACAAATGTCACGGATGCGCCCGCGGAGGGCGTGAAGTTGAGCATCTCCGTGCCCAGCAAGCAGTGGACCTCCTTCGTCGCCGGCACCACCGACACGTCGAAGACGTTCGCTGACCCGGTCGCGCCGGGTGCGAGCGTGAACGCGACCTTCAAGGTCACCTCGGGGCCGCAGGCCTTCAACGGGGACATTATCGGCAACGCCTGGTGGACCAATCCTGCCATCGGCAGTAAGCGATTCGAGGCAACCGTCGAGAAGGTGCGCAACGTCAGCCCGATCAAGATTAACGAGTTCCGCATTAGCTCCTCTTCTTCGACTAACTCGACCGACTCATTCATCGAGCTATACAACTCCGGGCCCCGTAGCGTCGATATCTCCAACTGGACCCTGACCGAGCACCCCGCCGAGCAGGCTATCTTCTCGACGGTGACGCTCCCGCCCAAGACAACTCTCGCGGCTAGTGGCTTCTACTTACTGGGGCTTTCCAACTCCGGGCTGGCGGTCCCTGCCCGCAAGGGCGATACCACTCTCCACGTCAGGAGCACGACCGGCATGTCGGCCGGCAATACGATCCACATCGACTCCGGCTCCAACGTGGAGACTCGCAAGATTGGAAGTGTTGGGACGGCGGCCGGCAACAGTACAACCGTGTGGCAACCTCTACCCGATGGTCAGGTGATCACGATCCCCGCTGGCTCGACAAACGTGCCGGTCACCAGCGTTTCCGGCTTCGCCGTCGGCGAGAAGATCGCGATTGGCTATAGCGCCACCCACCCCGCCGTCGCAAAAGCTGGGGAGCGATACGAAGTGGCCACGGTCACCGTAGTTGGCAAGCCGGGCACGCAAGCTTACCTTGGAGCGGACGCACCCGCCGGTGCGACCAACATCAAGGTGACGTCGGTCTCCGGCATCTCGGCCGGTGACAAGATCAGGTTAGACATCGACAGCGTCGGCCATGGGATCGAAACCGTTACGGTTACCCGCGTCGGCGCGCCGGCGATCCGCACCAGGCTCCTGGCAAAAACGAGCGCCGGCGCGACCAATATCATTGTCCGCAGCGTGAACGGTTTTGCCGTGGGCGACAAGTTGACGATTGGCACTCCTGCGAACAAGAACACGGTGACGATCACTGCCGTCAACGCCGGGGGTCCGGCCGGCACCAGCATCGATTTCCTGCCGGCCCTCGATCAGGCACATAGCGAAGGCGAGGATGCGGTAGTTCCGGGCACAGGCCTCGATCTGGCCGCCCCGCTGCAGTTCACCCATGCGTCGAACCTCCCCTTCAGCGACCGGGGAACGGGGATCAGCTTCCAGCCGGCAACGGCGTTTGCGCATTCGAGCAACGAGCCTGTCCAGGCGCTCGGCGCCGGCATCACGCTCGACAGCCCACTGACCTACGACCACGCGATCAACGCGGTGGTGCATGATGCAGCGGTCACGACCGCGGGCTACCAGGGAACGCCGGCGCCCGACCAGTGGTTCGGAGGTCCTGAGCTCACAGCCAACGGTATCTCCTACGGAAATAGGATCCTCTCCTTCCGGGAAGGCAATATGGTGCTGCGGGACGCCTCTGGCCTGGTTGTCGATAGCCTGAACTACGGCGGGGTGGTGGACCCATGGGCCGCCGAGGGTTATCAGGCCACCTCCGGATCAGAGCAGAGTGGCTGTCACGCGCCTGCGCCCGGCGCGGCCGGGTCCGGGCCGCCCATTGCGCTTGCTCTTGCCACCAACACAAGCACAGGCCGCTTCCCCGACGGCGTTGACACCGACAGCAACTGCACCGACTTCCTGGTGCAGGCTGCTGCCACGCTGTCGACCCCTCCGGCCGCTGTCGCGACCAATATCAAAGTCGCCAGCGTGGAAGGCTTTGATGCAGGCGAGAAGATCATGATCGATACGGGCACGGACCTCGAAACCGCCGTCATCGCGACGGTTGGCACGGCAGGCGCTACCACCGTGGGCACAGCCACCGACGTGGGCGCGACCGTTATCCCTGTAACCAGCGCGATTGGGTTTCGCGACGGCCAGATCATCACCATTGACACTGGCACGGACTCTGAGACGGCGGTCATCGTCTCTGTCAGAAGGTTTGGCACCACCACGATTACCGTTACCGCGCCGCTCACTCGTGGGCACGCGGCAGGCGCACAGGTCTCGGGCACCGGCATCACGCTG
>CAZSUK010000350.1:0-15336 GCA_964609355.1 uncultured Acidobacteriaceae bacterium
AGGTGGGCGCGAAGAAGGCGGGGCTCCTCGTGCCTCAAGACGCCGTACAGCAAGTGAACGGGCAGGACGCGATCTTTGTGCGTTCGACTGCGGACCATTTCGTCATGCGCCCTATTCAGGCTGGCGACTCCGCGCAGGGCATGGTCAGCGTTCTCTCCGGAATAGAACCGGGGGAGCAAGTAGTGACCCAGGGAAGTTTCCTGGTGAAATCTCAACTTCTTCGCTCTTCGATAGGTGACTGAAATGTTGAAAAGGATCATTGACGTCACCCTTGCCTATCGCTGGTTTGTCGTACTCGGCCTGTGTGTGCTTCTTGCCGTCGGAGGATACTCCCTCTACACACTTCCCGTGGAAGCTTTTCCCGATCTCACCAACAACCAGGTCACCGTGGTCACGGAGGCGCCCTCCATGCCTCCGACCGAGGTTGAGCAACTCGTAACCTACCCCATCGAACAGGCCATGATGGGCATGCCCAGGCAACAGGAAGTGCGATCGCTCTCGGAACTAGGGCTCTCGATCATCACGATCGTCTTTGACGACTCCGTGCCCATGTACTTTGCGCGTCAGTTGGTCAACGAGCGGCTGCAGCAAATTACGAGCCAACTGCCCATTGGAATCCAGCCCGTGCTGGGGCTCCCGGCGACCGCTTTCGGAGAACTTTATCAATACACCCTGAGCGGCCCGATGAGTCCCATGTCGCTAAAGGACCTACAGGAGTGGCAGATCAAGCGGCAGCTCAGAATGGTGCCGGGCGTAAGCGAAGTCAACACCTGGGGCGGTGAGGTCAAGCAATATCAGATCACCATCGATCCCGTATTACTTGCTCAATACGGCTTGACCTTGAACGACGTGGCACGGCGGGTCGAAGAGAACAACCAGAATTTTGGTGGCGGTTTTGTCGAGCACAACGACGAACAATACACCATGCGCGGGGTAGGCCGGGCCCGGAACACTGAAGATCTAGGCAACATTGTTCTCCTTTCCCACGACGGAACTCCGGTTCTGTTGCGCGACGTGGCCCAGGTGGCAATCGGTGCGGCCCCGCGACACGGTGCAGTGCTGCGCAACGGCGAAACCGTTTCCGGCATGGTCATCATGCTAAAGGGGGAGAATGGAAAGCGTGTCATTCAGGCGATCAAGCACCGGATCGCGGAGATGCATCTGCCACCCGGGGTAAAGATCAGCCCCTTTTACGATCAATCTTCGGTTATTGACGGAACCATTCAGACTGTCAAGAAAAACCTCTTTGAAGGCTTCCTGCTTGTAACTGTCGTCCTGTTTCTTTTTCTCGGTAACGCCCGTGCTGCCCTGATCACCGCGTCCGTAATACCGCTCGCCATGTTGGTGAGCTTTATCAACATGCGCATCTTCGGGGTAAGCGCAAATCTCATGAGCCTGGGAGCGATCGACTTCGGCATGATCGTCGATGGGGCGGTGGTCATGATGGAGAATGCCATCCACCGTCTTGAAGAGGGACCTCCAGGAGAGTCTTCGGTCGAAACCATTCGCTCCGCAGCTTCTGAGGTTGCAAGGCCAATGCTTTTCGGCATTGTCATTATCATTGCAGTCTATATTCCTATCTTTTTCCTGGAAGGGCTCGAGGGGCGCATGTTCCGGCCCATGGCGTTCACCGTGTGTTCCGCTCTCTTCGGATCGTTGTTCCTGGCGCTCATCGCAATCCCCAGCCTTGCCTCGCTCGCGTTTCGGAAGGGATTGCCGGTGCACTACCAATCCTCCAGAAAAAGGTGGATGGACAAGATCAGTCGTCACTATGTGGCAATGCTCGAGGCCGTGCTTCGTCATCGAAAGTTGGCCCTCGTCTCCAGCCTGGCCGTGCTCGCGGTCGCGCTCGCTTCGCTGGCCTTCATCGGTACTGAATTCATGCCTCGCTTGGATGAAGGCAGTATCCTGCTCGAGACGCGCAAGCTCCCGGGAATTTCTTTGACCGACTCGGTCGAGATCAGCCGGCGTATCGAGAAGACATTACGTACATTTCCCGAAATCGCCGATGTAACGATTAAGATAGGCCGCCCGGATTTTGCGACCGAGGCTATGGGCATCAATGAAGGCGACACCTATCTTGCGTTGCGGCCCATGCAGGAGTGGACTCGTTTTCATTCCAAGAGTGAATTGATCGATGCTCTCGACAAGGAATTGTCCAGGATTCCCGGCCTTAACTATGATTTCACACAGCCGATGGCGATGCGCCTGGACGAGACCGTCTCCGGGGTTAAGGCAGATTTGGCCATCAAGATCTTCGGCGATGACTTTGCCACGCTAAACAAGCTGGCCGAACAGGTTGTTCGCGTAGTTGGGCCGGTCCGGGGAGCGGCGGATCCTCAAATCGAATTAACATCGGGAGTCGCCGAGTTGACCATTCGTGTCCGGCGAGATCAATTGGCCCGTTACGGGATGAACGTCAAAGATGTAGAGCAAGCAGTAGGGGCGGGCGCGTCAGGTGCCAATGTTTCGGAGATCATCGAGGGACAAAAACGTTACTCCGTGGCGTTAAAACTTCCAGCGAGCTACCGCCGGGATCCGGAGGCAATGCGCGACATCCTGCTTCACGCTCCGGGCGGAGAACAAGTGACCCTTGGTCAGGTTGCTGATATAAGCGTAACCCGCGCCGCACAGGTCATCAACCGCGAAGAAGGCCAGCGCCGAATCGTAGTCATGTCGAACGTAAGCGGACGCGATCTCGGTAGCTTCGTCGGTGAAGTCCATGAGCGAATCCGCCGGAAAGTCACTCTGCCTCCCGGATATTCGATCACCTACGGCGGACAGTTCGAGAATCAGCAACGGGCCACGCGGCGGCTGATGTTGATCGTTCCCCTGGTCATTGGCATCGTCTTTCTGCTTCTCTATCTCACGTTCCAATCGTTCAAGCAATCGTTGCTGGTGGTCGGCAACATACCCTTTGCTTTGGTCGGCGGCATCGCTGCACTTTGGGTGCGTGGGATGAATCTCAATCTTTCCGCCTCCATCGGATTCATCGCATTGTTTGGGGTGGCCATGCTAAACGGAGTCGTACTGGTGAGCGCCATCAATCATTTGCGAACGGCCGGCGAATCCACCTACATTGCGGTTGTCGAGGGCTCGCGTAAAAGGCTGCGCCCTGTTTTGATGACCGCGTGCGTGGCCAGCTTTGGCTTCATTCCCATGGCCATCTCGACCTCCACCGGAGCAGAAGTGCAACGTCCCTTGGCATCGGTCGTGATTGGAGGCTTATTGAGCTCCACACTCCTCACCCTTTTTCTTCTTCCAACCATGTACGAGTGGATCTTTCACCAGGTACCTTCGCGAGAACCAGCTCTTACCAGATCGTGAACCTTCTGGCCCGAAGCCGCCCGCAAGGCGCGGTGATTTTGCCTTAACACTCGCCGGTTATATGACTACCGCCCCCGTCCTTTGATGGTATGTCCCTGCGCGGCGAGGAGCCCCGACGGCAAAGCGACTGCTCCAATCTTCAGGAACTTCCAAAATCTCACGTCGAGCATCTCTCCTCCTATGCCCCGCCAGCATCCTTGTGAAGTGCCAGCCAGAGGATCGTAGCCAGCGAATCGGTGACGGAGAGATTTGGCCCGAGGTCCACACCACTCAGAACCGCATTGGAAGGGTGTGCTCGGTCATTTCTTCGCAAAATAGCCACTGCGGGTCTTTACGGTCAACCTTTCCGTACCTTTGAGATTCGCGTCCACGTGCACCGTGCGGTAACCACCCTGGCTCGCTGGTTTGGCCGAGTGATAGCCAATCGTGTATTGACTTCGGATGTCGCCGGCCACTTCCTTGGCGATTTCATCTACCTGCGCAAGCTTTTTCGGAAAGTAGGCAGTTCCGCCTGTCTCATCTGAAAGCCGTTGCAGAGCACGCTTGGCCTTGTGAACTTCGCCCCTGCTGCCGGTGTCGTCAAACAGGAGACCGATCGAGTAGACGACCGGACCCTGAAGGTCCTGGATACGTTGCACCGCCTCTTCAAGAGAGTTTCCGGAAGCATTGTCCTCGCCGTCGGTGATGATTAGGATGACCTGCTTTGAGTGCTTCGCGGCCGTTTTCAGGTAGTCTGCAGAAACGATGAGGGCGTCGTACAGAGCCGTGCCTCCTCGTGACCCAATATGAGAGAGACCTTGTTGCAGCTCGCTCATGCTCGAGGTTAAGCCTGTGTCTTGATATGCCTCATCCGCAAAATTCACGATGACGGTTTCATCCTCTCGATTGGAGGCATTGACCAGCTCGATGGCAGATGCGTTCACTGCCTGCCGCTTGGTTCCCATGGACCCGGAATTATCGACAAGGATTGCTAACGAGATTGGCAAATCCTGATGTTCAAAATCTGCAATTGTCTGCACCACTCCATCTTCGGTAACTCGGAAGTTCTCTTTGTGTAAACTTTCGTTTCTCCGTCCGTGACTGTCTACTACCGTGGCGTTAAGGATCACTTCTTCCACATCGCGCCGCAGCGTGAACTTGCCGTCGTCACTGTGTTGCAACGAGGTCTCATCATCCGGAGAGCGCACTGGGTCGTTGTCGACCCCAGACGGAACCTGCTGCGGCAGGCTATCTTTAGGTCCCCCACCAGCTGAACTCGGGGAGATCTGAGCAGAACAGATTCGCGGGCACGAGAAGGTCTGAATGATCAAGCCCGCTATGAGCAATGAAACAACGGTCGAGCCCCGCATTGTCAGGAACCAGGCCGACCGTCGCCAACTCCAGGAAGAGGAGAGGTTCACTTCTAGGACTCTCTGCACGTCACACATTCTTGACTTCAACATGCGGGCAACGGCCTAGTCGCGGCCACACTGGGTGAGCAATGGGCCGCTCCGCAATGCGCCTCACTGACAAAACCATGAATGCTTTGAAGGGTTGAACCCAAAGTATGCTAGCTCCGAACATTATCGTTGCCCGAACTGCCATGCTTCGTCATCGTCCTCTCTAGTCCTCAGCGAGAGCTCGTGTGCCGTTGTTTAGTTCGCCGCCGATCCGCCGGAATAGCAAACAACATCCCTGCTAGCAAAAGCACAACCGCCGCCAATACGCCGCTTTCTAACGGCCATTTAAGTAAGTCACCAATGCTTTGCAAGCCATAGACTTGTTCCTGCAACCAACCGTGCATAACATCGTTATCCACGGCAATCGTTCGGATAACTGCTCTGAGGTGTTCCCGTTGGACCCACTTTTCCGCGTATTTGAGAGTGAGCGCACCGTCTTTGTTCCCGGTCACGACAGCATCTTCGTCTGTCACGGTGGTGAGCGTCTGATCTGGGTAGCGATCATCGACCAGATCAATTACCTGATATCGACTCGGACCTTTGCCCCGAAAGCTGCTCGATTCGGATAGTGAGCTGCGTATGTAGCTCGTGAAATACCACCGCTGAAGCCCATTGTTATCCCTCCACCAGTGATACATTCCAACAGCGATTCCCAGCGCCAAGCCAGGATCACGGTCAGAATTGACCACGTTGGGAGGTGTCCCGGCAACGTGCTCTTGGTCGTTCGTGCTCCTTCAAGTATTCCGCTCATGGCTCTCTTCTTTCCGCTGTTCTCTCTCAAGGCTTACGAGTCCAGCGTGTTCAGCTCTTAGTCGTGAAGGGTGTGTCGAGGAAGCCGGACTGGCGAAGGTCGAGGAATCCAATTGGTGTCAGGAGGAGCACGGCTGGTGTTGCCGAGCCGGCTGGACTGATCACCAACAGTGGATTCCGAAGCCAACATTCACCAACATTGCGGGGTTCGCCAATATTCGTGCCGGTCAAGCTCTTCGTTAAAGCTCTCTCACCGGCGTTCCTTCGTTAGGCATGATAAACCCCAAGCAGCTATATGCGCGTTTGCAACAGAGTTAAAACGCGCCAGCCGCTCCTGATCCGGTCATAGCATCGGAAACGATCCCAGTTGCGGGAATATTGGCCAGATATACGCCGACTATGGGAATCCACGCGGGTGGGCGAGCCGCCCTAACTTGTACGCGGGTGGCGTGACAAAAAGCGGCGGCGAATTGAGTAACTTGGCTTTGTGTGTATATTATTGGAGGATGCTGAAGGGCTGCCCGAATCCGGGAATCCGTCGTTCTTTGTGGATAGCCGTGGGCTTCTTCTGCTGTGCACTCCTCGCCTTTACCGGCATTGTTCAAGTTGGACACTCGCACGCGGACGGTCAAGCTGTTCAGTCCGACTGTGCGCTTTGCCAGGTCGCCCACCTGGTCGTTCAACCATCCGTTCCACAGCCTTTGCCGCACACGGTCCGGATCATCGCTGCGATATCGACTGCAGTACAGTCGGCTCGTCCGCGCCGCTTCTCTGTATTTTCTCTCTTCACTCGACCTCCACCTGTGGACATTGCTTTCGCATAAAGCAACGTCAAACGCAAAAACACAGGATCTATGGAGGCCCCTATGCCAAGGCGCAGCCGTAATCTAAGAACACGTCATCTGCTGTGGGTGTTGCTCGGCTTTTTTTGCTGCGCACTGATTACTCTCGGCGGGATCGTACAAGCCGGGCACACGCACGCGGGCGGACAAGCGGTCCAGTCCGATTGCGCGCTTTGCCAGGTCGCTCACCTGGTCATTCAAGCATCCGTTCCACAGTCTCTACCGCGCACTGTTCGGATCGTGGCGACAATATCGCCTGCCCCCCAGCCGATTCGTCCTAAACCTTTCTCTGTATTTTCTCTCTTCACTCGACCTCCGCCTGCACAAACTGCCGACGCTTAAGCAGTTCTCTCTCAAAAAAGCAGGAATCTCAGGAGGCTCTTTATGCGCACGCCTACGCGCAGCATTCTCTCGTTCGCATTGGTGTTTGTATTTTCAGCGATGTTCTGGACGGTCCAGGCACAATCTAACTCCGGCTCGATCAGCGGCGCGGTCACCGATCCGTCTGGCGCGGTTGTCCCCGGGGCAACGGTCACGGTTGAGAACCCGGTTAGCGGGTATCTCCGAACGGCAAAAACAGATAGTGCAGGACGGTTTCAGTTCAGCAATCTACCATTCAACCCGTACCATGTTACCGCGGCGGCCACCGGCTTCGGTGGCGTAGCGCAAGATGCCGATGTACGGTCCGCAGTACCCGTGAATGTGAATATTGCCTTGAAAGTTGCAGGCGCCTCTACGACAGTGACCGTGGAAGGTTCAGAGGATCTGTTAGAGAATGACCCGACCTTTCATACCGACGTGGACCGGGGGCTCTTTCAGAAGTTGCCCCTGGAAAGCCAGTCATCCTCTCTCAGTTCGCTGGTGACTCTATCTTCGCCTGGCGTCGCGGCCGACTCCAATGGTCTTTTTCATGGTCTGGGTGACCATGCATCCAATTCTTTTTCCGTAGACGGTCAACCGATTACAGATCAGCAGAGCAAGGTGTTCTCCAACCAGCTTCCTTCAAATTCGATTCAGTCCATCGAGGTGATATCAGGCGCCCCTCCGGCGGAGTACGGCGGAAAGACCAGCCTGGTGATCGTGGCGACCACGCGGTCGGGTCAAGGGCTCACCAAGCCAACAGGCGATTTTGCCACCTCGTACGGAGCCTTCGGCTCTGCGACAGGAAGTTTTGACTACGGCTACGGGGGCAAAAACTGGGGCAACTTCGTCGGGTTCGATGGACTGAATACCGGCCGATTCCTGGACCCCCCTGAGTTCGTCGTCTTCCATGACAAAGGGAACGAAGAGAATGCCTTTGACCGGGTGGACTATCAGTTTAGCCAGGTGGATTCCGTTCATTTGAACCTGAATTACAGCCGCTCGTGGTTTCAGACGCCGAACGCTTACGATAACGTGAATGTATTGAACGTTGTTAGCAGCGGTGCCGGCCCCGACCCCGTCCTCGGCAACATCGGAAACACCGACCAGAAGTCCAAGATTGAAACCTTCGATATTGCGCCCACGTATACCCGGCTTTTCGGAACGAATGCCGTACTCAATTTTGGGGCCTATGTTCGCCGGGACGGATACAATTACTACCCCAGCGGCAACCCCTTGGCAGATCTGGGTCCTCCGAGTCTGCAAACCTCCTCGATCGCACAATATCGAACATTAACCAATACTGGGCTGCGCACAGATTTCTCCTACCAAAAGGGAATCAACAACATTAAGGCGGGTGCGGTTTACCAGCAAACATTTCTTCGCGAGAACGACAGTATTGGTGTCGTCGATCCGACTTACCAATTCAGTGCACCATGCACGGATGCCAACGGGAATCCTATCGCCGGCTACACAGATCCAACTACCTGCCCCGGTGGTAACCAGAATCCCGCTTTCCTACCTGTTCTATTGCCCTACGATCTGACGCGTGGAGGATCCTTTTACCATTACACCGGCCGCACCGATGTCAAGGAATTGGCCATGTATGTTGAGGATCAGATCAAGACCGGGAACTGGCTCTTTAATGTCGGTATCCGCGGCGATTTGTACAACGGTCTGGCGGTTGCCCGCCAAGCGGAGCCGCGTGTAGGCATCGCTTACAGCCTCAAGCCGACCAGCACGGTGCTGCGCGTTTCCTATGCGCGCACCCTGGAAACCCCGTTCAACGAGAACCTGGTGCTGTCAAGTTCCGGATGTTCGAATGCTGTGCTTTCTCCGCTTCTCGTCTGTACGCCTGGGGTGTCTGGAACCCTGGAGCCGGGTTTCCGCAACGAATTCCATGCCGGCTTCCAGCAGGCTTTTGGCAAGAACTTTGTGTTCAGCGGGGATTACATCTGGAAATATACCCACAACGCCTTTGACTTCAGTGTTCTGGGTAACACTCCCATCACCTTTCCTATCGACTGGCACAATTCGAAGATCCCGGGCTTTGCGCTGCGCGCGGATGTGCCCAACTTTCATAACTTAAGTGCGTTTGTGGTCATGTCCTCGGTCTCCGCCAGATTCTTCCCGCCCCAGGTCGCCGGAGCCGGCGCGACCGTCGGCCAGACTGGCTTCCCCTTCCGCATCGACCACGACGAGCGCTTCAACCAGACGACGCATGTGCAGTATCAAATGCCGGGAACAGGTTTCCTGAAGCCCTGGATCGGTTTCAACTGGCGGTATGACAGCGGCCTGGTGGCGGGCAACGCACCCTGTTACGGTATTACAGACCCTAACAGCCCCTGCCTG
Organism: uncultured Acidobacteriaceae bacterium; assembly: GCA_964609355.1. Taxonomy (GTDB): domain Bacteria; phylum Acidobacteriota; class Terriglobia; order Terriglobales; family Acidobacteriaceae; genus PALSA-350. The sequence goes on from CAZSUK010000350.1 coordinate 9,071, forward strand.
ATCTCCTCCACTACGCTGAATGGGCAACCGGCCATCAAGATGGTCAGCGCTTTCGGCCAACCGCTCACCGCCGATCAGGAAGCTCAGGCTGGTCTTATCTGCGACGGCGTCAGGGCCACTCCATTCGCTGCGCTGCCGAGCGTCTGCCCGGCAACAGAACTAACCTCCCACCTGGTAAACATCCCCGCCCCGAATACCGGAGACAACGACAAGAACCCACAACGCATTGCGCCGCGCAACCTCTTCGACGCTTCCATTGGCGAAGACAACATCTTCAAAGGTGACAGGTACAGGTGGAGTTTGCGGCTAACTGGCGTGAACATCGCAAACAAGTACGCGCTTTACAACTTCCTCTCGACATTCAGCGGAACACACTACGTGACTCCGCGAGCACTTACGGGTGAAGTTGGCTTTCACTTCTAACTCTGTCCGAAACTAACTCGTCTTTCCCCAATGCTTTAGGGACAGCATCTGTTGCTGCCCCTAATGATCATTCTCGAAGGGAGGCGGTCGTGTCGGCAGCGATGAATCTGGGTAAGGGCAACAAGCGGAGAGTCCGTCAGATCCGCTGGAAGCGCTCAGAGATCTTCAGTGTATTCCTGCTTACGCTTGCAATAACAATCCTTGGTGTCTACCTTGCCTTATGGCTAGCGACACACCCGTTTGACTGACGAAATCGGAATGCTCGTCTCGTCCTCGGCGGCAGTAGTGATCGAAGAGAAACCCGGTGACAGACGAAACGTTTACTCTGCAACCACTTGGGAACGCGGAAATGTTTCGTCTGGAAGGTGTGAAGAAATTGGTAACAGCAAGAGGCTGTTCGGGTTCCCCCTAGAAAGTCAAGGCAAAGCCAACAGTCAACCGCTGTTGCAGATAGGTAGCAGGCGAGGCACTGTTCGTAACCTGGGCCTTGTACGGACCGTCTTCGGCCGGGGTCTCGGCGACATAGCTTTCGTAACTACTTCTGATCATTGTGGGGTTCCTGCTCCAATTCTCGCGGACATCGGCGCGCAGCGTGAGCCGTGGGAGCACACGGTACTTGATGCCACCGCCATACTGCAGTCCGACCTGGAAAATACCCCCGCCATCAAGAGGAGGTATGCCGCCTAAATTGAGGGCCGCTTGAAGAATTCCGGCGTTGGAAAGGCCGAGCCTGTAGTAGCCGCTGGGGCCCTTTAGCGGTGCAGCCGCTAGTTTGATCAGCTGCAGATCCGGGCCAACGGCGAGATAAGGACGAAACCGGGAACCCCGAGGACGTGCGTTGAACAGCATGTTGTACTCAGTCTGACGGGTTGACAGGCCAACGATCGATGGGCCCGGTGGCTGCGGGTTCTCCCCCACTGTCTCGACGGTGGTGTAAAGCTGGTATTTGGTCTGTTGTTGCGTGTAGGCGAGTTCGCTTGAGATCCACTTCCACGAATTGAGCGTCAAGGAGACGCCTGCGGCCCAACCGTCAGTAGAGGTGTCCGCCAGCCCGGTGAAGTACTCAGGGTTGCCGGAAACCACAGGCACTAATCGGATCAATACATTTTCCAGGTTGGGGTTAACGAACCGCGAATATCCGCCCTGAATCGCGATCTCATAGTGCGGAGGATCCCAGCGGTGAGATTCGATGCGCTCTTGCGCGCCGGAATCGAGTTGACTCCCGCCCTCACTTGCAGCAGCCCAGGGAAGCTGGCGCCGCAAAAGCTTCGGCGACGTCCCAGCCACTCGATACGTGGTCCCCGACGCATCGCTCATTTGCCAATGACCGGCGTCCTCCGGAAGCTCCCCTTTTGTGGCCAGGAAGTGGTGTACTTGCATGCCTCCTGAAATGCCCTGATACACAACGTTCCCGCGATATAGCTGGTTTTTGATGGTGAGGACGGTGTTGCGCTCGCTGCGTTCCAGGAGTCCGGCACGAATAGCCGGAGTGCCCGGGCTGGTACGGGGGGCGGCGCAATCGTTGAGAAACAAAACCGCCGCTTCGCCATCCGTACGCAGACGATCGCCCGTAGAGTTATAAGCGTCCTGCGGCACCCATGGCCGCGGAATCGACCCGACATGATCCACACAACCGGTGAAGTCCAAATCATCGACGACTTTGGACCGTTCGTTATCAAGGTACTGATCGATGACGTGAATGAAGGTCTTTTGCCTGTAAGAAAAAGCAATGGCGATGTCTTGCGTGGAGGATGCAGTAAGAACGGTTTCGCCATCGAAGGTCTCGCCGGTCGGAAAAACGCGGACGTGGTGGCGGGAAGAAAAGGTGTTGGTCGTCTTCTGCAAAGTAAACAACGGCTCTTCGTCTCCCAGCAGCAGCGTGGACATTGGCGCCTGGGTGTAGGTCTGGTTGCCGGTCAGCGTCTTCACGGTCTCGAAGGTCGAGGCCGCGGTGAGCTGGTCGGAGGTGGTCCACCCGGCTGCATCAAAGGCGCGGCGCAACGAAGATGGGCTGCCGATGAAAATAAGGTTCGTAATATCAGAGGGCTTGTTCGTGCCTTCGGTGCTGGTGCGGTAAGGAAGCTCTCTTACCAGGGAGTCGAATTGAGAGAGTTCTTCGCCCGTCAGATCCACAGGTTTCACACTGGGCTGGTATGGCTGGGCAGTGATCACGGGAGTGCGGAATTCGATGACGAGCTCCGTACCAGCGTTGTAAAGAATTTCCGGCTCGGCAAATCCCAGAGTAGCCGGTGTGGTGAGAGACAAGAACAGGTAAGCGGTCGGGTCGATCTGCGCCAGCGAAGAGATCTTATTCTCGGCCGAATTTCCCAACGTTCCGGTGGAGCGAATTCCTTGGATTTTGCCATCTTCGGTTACCACCTCACGCGCGTTATCGACGCGGAGGACGCCCGCATCGATTGGCAAGACGCGCCCATCGGGCAGCTTGGCTGAATCGAAGTGGACGGTCAGCGCCGCTGTCTCGTGCCGGATGCCCCAGCCCACGGCATGGGCGTCGACGATCTTGCCGTCGAAGCTGCTGCCCTCGGGAATCAAAATGGAACCCGCGGAGATTGCCGGCGCGATGGAAACGGTGTGGACATCCATACCGGCTTTGGCAGTTCTGGAGGACAAAGGTTCAAGCAGGCGCACCTCTAACCTGCTGCTGGCGGAGATTCCCGGAACGGGGTGCAGAGCAGCTCGCTGCCAAGCTGTGGCCTTTCCCTTGGCTGAGGTGACCTGGAAAGTTGTACCGTCTGTGATCCAATGCCCCCGCTCAACTTGCCCAGCTCGATCGATCCTCAGCGAGTTTCCGTCGGGGAGAAACTCCAAATAGGAGGCCTTCGCGTCCGCAGGCGAGGGAGCAAGGATTGTGCCCCTGATATCCCAACCCAGAAGCAAGCGCAGATCCATGGTCTGCACGCCCTCGGGAGTCTGGAAGGAGAGTGACCCGGGAGAGAAGACCGGTTCGGAGGCATGGTCGATACGCGCGTGAATCGCTTCGGTGTCTCCGGCAAAAATGAGAGGGTCTTTGCTGGCTGGATCGATGCCGCTGACCGTAAAGGCCCATGCGTCCGCGGTGGATTCAAGCATGTTGGCTTGGGCGAAGGGAACCTCGCCAAGCGACCGGCCTTCCCTTGCGTCAAGCTCGTAGTACCGAACCCGGTAGGCTAGGTTTTTCTTCAAGGGGGAAAGCAGCAGCAATGCCCCATGACCCTGCTGGATTGTCCACGCCTGGACGACATGCGCGGCAATGCTTCCCGTCTTACCGTTTACTGTGGCCATGGCGCGGCCGTCCGCTTCGCCCGGCTTTTTTACCACGGTGATGCTGTGAATCACTGGCGGAGCCAATGGAACAACGGCAAGCGAACGAGGCGGCAGACTGAAGACAGCCAAAGTAGCAAGCACCCCAAAGACGACACTGTTGGCTTTTCCGCAGAGACTCGAACCCAACATTGATTTCTGACCCCCCACGTCAAGGGCTGATTGCGCAGGCCGGAGGAGGAGCCTCCAAGGTCCTTTGTGCGCGCATTATCCCGTTGCCTGTAAAGCGCAGGAGGGCGAGCTTTGGGATCATCCAGGTCGAAAGAATTTAACGTGGGAAAAGAAAGAAACTCCCCTAAGATAAAGCGCAAAAGGGTACCAAAACGGATCAGGTATCCATTCATTTTTGGTGATATACTTCGGGGCCATGGGATGAGGGCAGGTAATGCAAGAGCGACCCACTGGTGAAGTCACTGTACTCTTGCAGCAAATGAGGTCAGGCGATTCAGAGGCAGCCGATAAACTGATTCCTCTGGTCGTCGACGAACTCCGTCGCCTCGCCCGGCTCCAACTGCGAGACGAACGGCCTGGTCATACCCTTCAGCCTACAGCCCTGGTCAACGAAGCGTATTTGCGCCTGGTAGGCGATCAGTCAAGAGACTGGCAGAATCGTGCTCATTTCATTGGCGTGAGCGTCTCTGTAATGAAGCGAATACTGATCGATCATGCGCGCCGCAAGCAAGCACTGAAACGCGGTTCGGAGATTCAGTCCCTTGCAGGGGCGGAAGATTATGCCGGCTTGTCGCTAGAGCAAGCAGAAGAACTCCTCGCCCTGAATGTCGCCCTCGACCGTCTGGAAAAAATGAGTTCGCGCCAGCGCCAGGTAGTCGAGCTGCGTTATTTCGGCGGCCTGTCAACGGAAGAAACGGCGGAGGTCCTGAAGGTTTCTCCTATCACCGTAAAGCGGGATTGGGTTATCGCCAGGGCCTGGCTAAAGGGGCAATTGCGTCCCGAGGGTCTTTCCAATTTTGCATGACACCCGAGGAATGGAATCGGCTCTTCGACGTTTTTCATGCCGCCCGCGAGAAGTCCGGCGGGGAGCGGGTGACAGTGCTCGATTCGGCTTGCGGAGAGAACACACTGCTCCGCAAGGCCGTCGAAGAACTCCTGCGAGAAGACGAAGCCGCAAACGGCTTCTTGAGTGACCCGCTGTTTATTTCGATCACGGGCGAACCCCGTGCCAACGCTATCGTTCCTGGCCAGCGTCTCGGACGCTATGTCACCGTTGCACTGATTGGGCGCGGTGGTATGGGGGAAGTCTGGTCGGCTCAGGACACCGACCTGGACAGATTGGTCGCGCTCAAATTTCTCACTTCTGAAACGCTTGTGGGGTTGGATCCACAGCTGATCACGCGGGAGGCAAAGGCTGCGTCGGCCTTGAACCACCACGGCATCGTAACCATTCACGAAGTGGTTCCCTCCGAGCCTACTCCGGCGATCGTAATGGAATTGGTGGAAGGCAAACCCCTCCGTGAGATGTGCGGGAAACCACTGCCGGTTCCTGATGTGTTGGACATCGGTCTTCAGATTGCTGAAGCTTTGGCTGCGGCCCATGCCGGTGGCGTGATTCATGGAGATATCAAACCCGAGAACATATTCGTGCGCCCCGACCGATACGTGAAATTGCTCGACTTTGGTTTGGCTCGCAAAGTAACAACTGAAGCCCTCGCGCTCGGCTATAGCCCGGTTCTCGGCACACTGCGTTACATGTCCCCGGAACAAGCTCGCGCGGAGCCTTTGACCCCGGCGAGCGATGTTTTCTCTCTTGGCCTGGTCCTCTACGAACTCTTAGCCGGAAGGCATGCTTTCCCGGCAACCTCTGCCCTCGATACTGCGCAGGGCATCCTCGAGAAAAGGGCGGCTTCCCTTTCTTCTTTGAATCCTCACGTGCCGGCCCGGTTGGATTTGCTGGTCCAAGCCATGCTGGCCAAGGAGGCTTCTGCGCGTCCCACCGCGGAGAGCGTGGTGCGAACACTGAGGGAGTTACGTAATCCTCGAAGGGGCTTACTTGATTCCGTTGCCGCAGCCTGGAAGTGGGCAGCCGCGGCAATACTCATATTGGTGGCGTGCTTCGCCGGCTGGCGGTGGAGACAAGCTCGAGTCGCAGGCAACACGGCTACCTTGCGCCAGATTACAACGCTGATTCCGGAAAACCGGGCCACCGCTGCAGCCATCTCGCCTGATGGAAAACTGGCGGCATACGCCAACGTCGATGGGATCTTTCTTCGAACAATTGAGAATGGCGATACCAAGACGCTGTCCGCGCCCGGTGATTATCTGATAGATCGTCTGGCCTGGTTCGCTGACGGCACAAAGTTGGTCGCTAGCGGGTTCTCGACGACAACAAACCTACCGAGCATTTGGCTGATCTCAGCCGCCGGGGCTGACGCCAGGCTGATTCGTTCGCAAGCTCGTTTAGCAATCCCCTCGCCGGACGGAACACGTGTTGCGTTCGTGAGCCAGGATTGGTCGCAAATCTGGGTGAGTGGGATGCACGGCGAAGAGCCGCGAAAGGTCGTCAC
>CAZSUK010000351.1:0-22566 GCA_964609355.1 uncultured Acidobacteriaceae bacterium
AGGGCCGCTTTACCGTACTCTGACGCCGGCTCGAGCACAGTCGCGGATACGCTGCGGATGGCCCCCAGATGCTGTAGGCGCTCCAGTAACAAAGCGAGCACCAGCGCTGCAGGATTGGCGGACACAACCGCCGGCGTGTGCAGGTTGGGCGCGATGGCTACAGCCGCTTCGCCCATCGCTTCCTGCAGCCAGGGAGCGCACACCAGCACACCGGGTTCGCCTTCTAATCCGCCGGATAAATCCACGATACTGGAGCCTGCCCGGTGCGCGGCTTGCCAGTGCCGGCGAGTCAACTCTGGTGCCCCGGCGAAAAAGGTGAAGTCCACACGCTCAAACGAATCGGCGGTGATGGGTTGAATGAAGGTGATCTCGTCGCCCACCGCTTCCAGTTGGCCCAGGGCCTCCTGATCGTCCATCAACAGGAACTCTGAGGCGGCAAAAGCAGATTCGGAAAGTGCTTCGTTGAGCTGTTTGCCACGAATAGAAGCGGCGCCAACAATCGCAATACGGTAAGAAGTGGTCATCTGTCGATGGGATGCACAGGCGGTTGCATGGCGGGAGATTGTGCAGGCAGGCGCCGGTGGCGGCGCTGCCAGGAGTAGGCCGCGCGGGCAAAGATGCCGGAAAACATGTACACAAACGCCACCGCGAGAAGAACGTATTGCGAGAAGAACACAGTACCGTAAATCGCCAGCCCCATCAACACAATGAGCCGAAAGGGATGCCGATCGGCAAGGTTGATTTCTTTTCCACTCCAAAAACGCCAGGTGCTCACCATCAGCAGTCCAACGACGAAGACCAGAGCCATCCACATGATCGCGATGCGCCAGTTGGGCACCGGTGTTCCAGAGAAGAAGTGGACCACCGCGGCGATCACGCCCGCAGCAGCTGGAATGGGCATGCCGACGAAGTACTTGCGGTCCGGGCGGCCGGGATTGGTGGGCGCGATGTGAGTGCCGATGTTGAATCGCGCCAGGCGGCCGGCTCCGCAAAGCAAAAACAGAAAGCAGACAAATGCCCCCCACTCCATCACGTGCTGCCGGCGGGCAGCATCCATGGCGATGGGCAGCGCCTGAAAGCCCCAGGTGTACGCGAGCAGGCTGGGAGCGACTCCAAAGGTAATGACATCGGCCAGCGAATCGAGCTCCTTGCCAAATTCGCTGGTTGTTTTGGTCATGCGCGCGATACGTCCATCGAGCGCGTCAAACGGGATGGCAAAGCCGATGGCCAGGGCGGCCCAGTTGAAATGGCGCGGCTCCTGCACCGAACCCTGCAGGCTTTGGGTGATGGCGTAGTAGCCGGCAGCGATATTGCCCGAGGTAAAAAGCGACGGGACAATATACATGCCTCGACGCAACCGCCTGCGCTGCTTGGGGTCCGGCGGCCCCGTCGGTTCCAGCGCATCGGTCTTCACGCGAAGCTCTCCTCAAGAACATCGAGCGGCGGTTGGTCCTGCACGGGTTGGATGACGGCTAACACCGAAGCGCCGCCCTTGACCCGATGTCCCTTGGCGACCCGCAGGTTTGCATGGCCGGGTAAGATAACGTTCACCCGGGAGCCAAACTTGATGAGCCCGACGCGCTGCCCGCGGTCTACGGAATCCCCTTCTTTAAAATTGAATACGATGCGTCGAGCAATCGCCCCGGCAATCTGGCTGAAGGTCACACTGAAGTCTTCACCTTGTACGGTGATCACGTTCTGCTCGTTCTCAGCAGACTTGGGATCGAGGGCGTTGAGGAACTTGCCCTTTTGATAGCGAACCTCGCGTATGGTGCCGGCGATGGGCGAGCGGTTAACGTGGACATCAAAGACGCTGAGAAAGATGCTCAAGCGGATACGCTCTCCAGACGGGGTTTGGATGCGAGCGACCTCGGTGATTTTGCCGTCTGCCGGCGAAACCACCAGGCCGGCCTCGGCCGGCACGGGACGCTGTGGATCGCGAAAGAACCACAAAAAGAAGCAGGCCAGCAGGATGGGGATAACGGCCCAGATCCAATGCCCGGTTACCAGGAATACAAGAACGCCAGCCGCAAGGAAGCCAAAACCATAGAAGTATCCGTCACGAACCATGTGTGCGCTGAAACCCTTGGAGAATTATAGAGGTAGGGGGGCCTCAAGAAGCACGGCGTCTTCGACTGGTAATGAGTAGTAAGCGCGGCGTAACCCTGTGGTGGAGAAGCCGTACCGTTGATAGAGAGCGAGGGCGGCGGTGTTCGATGCCCGCACCTCCAGCCGGATGGTGGTGGCTCCGGCGTCGGCTGCCCAGGCCATGCAGGCTCGAACCAGCGCGGATGCAATGCCCTGGCGGCGGTAGGCGCGGTCTACAAACACGCCTTCCAGTTCGGCTGCGGTTTCGTGGCGCAACCAGCTGGTTAGTGCAAATCCGGAAAGGTGGCCGTCGCTCAGCGCAACCAGCCCGCAGCGCTGCAGTGGGTCAACGGGCGAAGTGCGAGTCTCAGCCAGCAAGATTCCTTCGTAGTCGGAGCGGGTCCAGCGGGGGCCGTCTGAGCCGGCGGCAAGGGCCGGCACGCCATCGAGGTCCTCAGCTGCGAGGGGGCGAATCAGGAGATTCACACCCCGACCCTGGCCGCGCGCAACACCTCGGCATCGGAGCGGCGCAGGTAATTTGCGTCCAGCGTCTCGGGGTCATCGAAGTCGCGCGCGTGGAAGCGGCTCATGGCAAAGCGGAGAGCCTCGGCAGCATCGGGAGGCTGCACGTAAATGGGCCCACAGGTGGCGAGGGCCGAACAGGCACTGGCAGAGGCTTCCCCTGCGCGGCTCTCATCGCAAACCAGCACCCCGGCGCCGGGCTGCTGAGCCGCTGTCAATGTCTGCTCAGCGGTCATGAGCGTTTCTCCCAGGCTTGTCCCGTTGCGATATTCGCCAACGTAGTAGTCGCCGCGACCGGCGTCCACTGCGGCAAGCACGTGGGGAAGGCCGCTGGCGTTGGCCAGCAGCCCCAGCCGGGAGACGGCGATGAGCGGAATGCCCGCACCGTCGGAAAGTCCTTTGGCGGTGCTTAGACCTACCCGGATGCCGGTGAAGCTGCCTGGCCCACTGACGACCACAATGGCCTCAATGTCGCTCATGGTTGCCTGCTGCTTCTGGAGCAGTGCGGCGATTTCAGGAATGAGACGCGCCGAATAGGTGCGCACGGCGAGCTCGGCCGTGGCGAGGATTTTGACGTCTTTTGTGCCAGCCATGCCAAGCGCCACGCTGGCCGTGTTTCCGCAGGTATTTAAGGATAGAAGCATGATTAAACAGCAGCAATCGGATCCTGGCAGATTTCGAGCAACAGACCATGGGAGTCTGCCGGATCAACCAGAAAGTGAAGGCGGCCACCGGCGCCGATCTCAATCTCATCCGAAAGCAGGCGAATGCCCGCCTTCTTCATTTCTTCGAATGCGCCGGAAATGTCGTCAACATGGAGCGCCAGGTGGTTCAGACCTTCCTTCTCCTTCTCGATGAGACGCAGGCGGCTTTCTCCTACCGGGATCATCACGCTGCGCACGCCTTCGTCCTCGATTTTTTCTTTGAGCACCGTGAGACCGAGAGCCTCATACAAGCGCCGGGCCTGCTCAATGCTACGGACCGCAATGCCCACGTGGTCGATGTTAGCCATCGTTCTCTCCTTGCCGCAGTAGTTGCTCCACCAGTTGCGGCACGAACTGGTAGGGATCCTGTTGGCGGCACGCGACCTGCTGGCTGATGGTCTGCAGGTCCTGGTCGCTAAGGCCATGTCCACGCAACGCGCGCAGCAGTTCGTGCCTTACCATTTCCATAATCCGTGTTCGCCAGTGTGTCTCTCGCCGGGTTTGGAGCCTTCCGTCCTGGCCCAGCCACTCACGGAAGCGGTCCACTTGCTGCTCCAATTCTTCGATGCCGGCACCGGTGGTGGCGATGGTTTTCACGACTGGCGGCACCCAACTTCCGTGTTCCGCAGCCAGCGACTGCATGGATCGCACCTCTTTTTCGACCCGGTCGGCGCCTTCGCGATCGCTTTTGTTGACTACGAAGATGTCGGCGATTTCCATGATGCCGGCCTTGATGCTTTGAATATCGTCCCCCATGCCCGGCATCAGCACAACCATGGTGACGTCGGCCAGGCGCACGATGTCGATCTCATCCTGGCCTACACCTACGGTTTCGAGCAGCAGGCGATCCTTACCGCTGGCCTCGATCACCACGGCGATATCTGCTGAGGCGCGGGCCAGGCCGCCTAAGGAACCGCGGGTCGCCATGCTGCGCATGTAGAAGCCCGGATCGGAATCGTGGTCTCGCATGCGGATGCGGTCACCCAGGATGGCTCCTCCGCTGTAGGGGCTGGTGGGGTCTACGGCGATTACACCCACGGTTGTTTGCTTTGAGCGGTAGCGCCGGGTCAGGCCGTCCACCAGTGTGCTCTTACCCGCTCCTGGTGGTCCGGTGATCCCGATTCGAAGTGCGTTGCCGGTTAACGGGAAGCAGCTGGATAGGATTTGCCGGGCTGTGGGGGCGTCGTTTTCTACCAGCGAAACTGCCCTTGCCAGTGCACGTACGTCTCCCTGGCGCAAACGCTCGATCAGCTGCGGTACATCCATCACCTGATCATACGATTGGGTGGAACCACCGCAGATCTTTCCACTTCGCTGCGCTTCGGTCGAGATGACAAAGGGAAGGGCGGCGCTTCCAGGGAGATTCGTTGCTAAACAGATACCGTTTTTCATCGCTGGCCGAAACGCCCAGGCCTCAAGGCAGATCCTACTTATTCAGAATCTCGCGGGCGATGATCAGGCGCTGGATTTCGCTGGTTCCCTCGCCGATCGTGCAGAGCTTTACGTCGCGGTAGAACTTCTCTACGGGGTAATCCTTGATGAAGCCGTAGCCTCCGTGTAGTTGCACTGCTTCGTCGCAGACCTTCACCGCTACTTCGCTGGCCATCAGCTTGGCCATCGACGATTCTAGCGTGGTTTTTTGCCCCGCATCTTTCATGACGGCTGCTCTCAACGTCAGCAAGCGCGCGGCGTCCAGGCCGGTTGCCATGTCGGCCAGTTTCCACTGGATTCCCTGGAATTCTGAAATCGCTTTGCCGAATTGATGGCGCTGCTTCACATATTTGCGCGCCGCGTCATAGGCTCCGCGCCCGATGCCCAACGACAAAGCAGCAATCGAAATTCGGCCACCGTCAAGGATACGCATGGAGTCGATAAACCCCTGGCCCTCCTCGCCCAGCAGATTTTCAGCCGGAATCTCACAGTCCTCGAAAATCAGCTCCGAAGTATCGCTGGCCCGAAGCCCTAACTTGTTCTCCTTCTTGCCGGCGCGAAACCCAGGAGTTCCCTTCTCCACCACAAATGCCGAAAGACCACGGGTGCCCTGGCCTTTATCCGTAACCGCGATGATGACAGAAATATCGGCGTAGTGCCCGTTGGTGATGAAGGTCTTATTGCCGTTCAACACCCAATTGTTACCGCGGCGAACGGCAGTGGTCCTGGCGCTTCCCGCATCCGAACCGGAACCCGGCTCCGTCAGGCCCCAGGCACCTAACCATTTACCGGATGCAAGCAAGGGAATGTACTTACGCCTCTGCTCGTCATTGCCGGCAACGAAAATGTGATTCGTACAGAGCGAGTTGTGCGAGGCCACAATGATCCCGATCGACCCATCGACTGCGGAAAGCTCCTCAACCGCTAGCGCGTAATCGACGTAGCCGAGGCCGGAGCCGCCAAGCTCTACCGGGAAGATGGCGCCCATCAGGCCCATCTCGCCCAGCTTCTTCACTACTTCGAGGGGAAACTCGCTGGCTTCATCCCAGCGCATGACGTTGGGAGCAATCTCGCGCGCCGCGAAATCACGGATTTCCTTGCGCAACTGCTCTTGCTCGTCGGTAAGGACAAAGGAATGGTTGGGAACGGTATCGGCCGCTTGAAGACTCATAAGTGAACCCGTAAGTGTAGCATTGTCGGCCTATAACACGCTGAGCGCCTGATCGAGGTCTTCCAGCAGATCATCGGCATCTTCAATACCAACCGAGATACGCACCATGCCGTCCGTAAGTCCAATGGCAGCACGGCCTTCCTCGCCTATCGCCGCGTGGGTCATGGTTGCCGGATGCGAAATCAGCGTCTCCACCCCGCCCAGCGACTCACCGACCGTACAAATCTTAAGCCGGCGCAGCATCGAGTTAGCCCGGTCTAAAGAACCAGTCTCGAACGTAATGAGCGAACCAAAACCCGCCATCTGCTTTTGCGCCAGCTCATATTGAGGGTGGTGCGGCAGTCCCGGGTACAAAACCAGCGGAATCTTAGGATGGCCGGCCAGGTAATTGGCAACCGCACGGCCATTCACTTCGTGCTGACTCATACGCACGGCCAGAGTTTTGACTCCTCGTAACACCAGAAAACATTCGAAGGGGGAAAGGATGCCGCCGGTGCATTTCTGCACAAACTCAAACGCTTCTTTCTGCTCCGGAGTCGTCGCCACCAGAACGCCTCCCAGACCATCGCTGTGGCCATTGAGAAATTTAGTGGTGGAGTGCATCACGATATCCGCACCAAACTCCAGCGGGCGTTGGAAATAGGGCGACATAAACGTGTTATCGACGCTGAGGTCAATCCTCTGCCCGGCCCTTTCATGACAGACATCCGCGATCGCGCGAATGTCTGTGATCTGCATCATGGGGTTGGTCGGGGTTTCAATATGCACCAGCCTGGTAGTCGGCTGAATCGCTCTGCGTACCTGCTCTGGGTCTGTCGTGTCGACGTAGGTGAAGCCGATGCCGTAATGAGCAATGATTTGGTCAAACAGCCGCGGAGTTCCTCCATAGACATTGGAGCCGCAGATCACATGGTCGCCGGTCTTGAACATGGTGACCAGGGCCGCAATCGCCGCCATGCCGCTCGAAAAAACGTGCGCCGAGGAGCCCCCTTCGAGCGAAGCCAGATTTTCTTCGAGCGCCGTACGGGTAGGATTCGACACCCGCGAATATTCGTATCCGCGATGCTTACCGATTTCCTCCTGCGCGTAAGTAGACGAAGCGTAAATGGGCACGTTGACCGCGCCAGTCAGCGCATCAGCAGGCTGGCCGTCATGGATTGCCCTGGTCGAAAACCCATGGCCGATCAAAGGCCGCCCTCGAAGATGCCCTTCGAAAGGTAGCGCTCGGCGGAATCGGGAATGATGGTAGCCACCCGCTTCCCTTCGCCCAGGCGAGACGCGATGTGTACCGCTGCCGCCACCGCCGCGCCACCACTGGAGCCGGAAAGCAAGCCCTCTTCTGCCGCCAGGCGCTTGACCATATCAAAGGCTTCGGGGTCGTGGATGGCGATGATCTCGTCGCAGCATTCGCGGTCAAAGGTCCGCGGAATGAAGGAAACACCGATGCCCTCAACCTTGTGAGGGCCGGGCTCACCACCCCCCAGGATGGAACCCTGGGTCTCTACGGCCACGGTCAGGATGTTCGGGTTTTGTTCTTTGAGGAAGCGCGCCACCCCGGAAAATGTTCCACCCGTGCCAACGCCGGCGACGAAGGCGTCCACCCGCCCCTCCATTTGCTCCCAAAGCTCGCGGGCGGTGGTGGCGTAGTGGTAGTCGGGATTGGCGATGTTTTCGAATTGCAGTGCGGCAAAGCTGCCGGGGGTTTCCGCTTCCAGAGCGCGGCAGCGGCGGATCGCGCCCGCCATGGCCTCGGCTTCCGGGGTACGGATCACGGTAGCGCCAAAGGCACGCATGAGGATGCACTTTTCTTCCGCGAAACCTTCGGGGACGAAGAGCACGACCTTATAGCCGCGGTGCACGCCAACCAGGGCGAGCCCCACTCCGGTATTGCCGGCGGTGGCTTCCAGGATGGTACCGCCGGGCTTCAACAAACCACGACGCTCCGCGTCCAGGATCATGCCCAGCGCGGCCCGGTCCTTGACGCTGCCACCCGGGTTATAGGTTTCCAGTTTGACGTAAAGATCGGCCGCCCCGGCAGGGGCAATCCGATGAACGTGAAGCATGGGGGTGGACCCCATCAACTCCGTCACATCTTCAGCAATAGGCAGCGTGCGCGCTGCAACCTCACGAGTAGAAAGGGTCATAGGCCAACTGACTAGTGTAGCAGCCGGGATTAATTGGATTCGGCCTGAGACCCACTGGCCTGAGAACCGCTTTTGGGGGCAGCTTGCGCCTTCTTGGTATTCGGGTAGTAGCCGGTTTTGGTGCGAACAATCAGCTTGTTGTAGCCTTTCGCGTGCGCATCCACATGGACGGTACGAAAGCCTCCCTGGCTGATCGGCTTGGTGGAGTGATAACCAATGGTGTACTGCTCGCGGATGTCGCGGGCCACCTCTTCGGCGATCTCATCCACCTGGTTCAGATTTTTAGGGAAGAAGGATATCCCACCCGTCTCATTGGCCAGCATTTCGAGGGCCCGTTTGGCGCGACGGGCCTCGCGGCCGCCGCCAGTGTCGTCATAGAGCAGCCCTATCGCATAAACGATCGGCCCTTGCAGGTCCTGAATGCGGCGGACTGTTTCCTCGAGCGTGGTGCTGGAAGCGTTGTCTTCTCCGTCGGTGATGACCAGCAACACCTGCTTGGGGCGCTTGGAGTTTTTGGTGAGGTAATCCGCAGAGGCCATGATGGCGTCGTAAAGGGCCGTACCGCCTTTGGAATCAATGTGCGAGAGGCCATCGCGCAGCTTGGGGATGCTGGAGGTGAAATCCTGATCGATGTACGCCTCATCAGAAAAATTCACTACGAAGCTCTCATCCTGAGGATTGGAGTGCTGCACCAGATCAAGGGCAGACGTGTTTACCGCCTGGCGCTTGGTGCGCATCGAGCCCGAGTTGTCGACCAAAATGCCGAGCGATATGGGAATGTCCTGATGCTGGAAGGAGGTAATGGTCTGGGCCACGCCATCTTCTGAGACCCTGAAGTCTTCCTTGGCCAGACTGGTTACCATGTGCTGTTTATCGTCGAGAACGGTGGCGTTCAGCACCACCTCATCGACATTGCGCTGGAGGGTATATTTGCCGTTGTCGCGGCCAATCGTCGCGGCGCTCTGGCCTGGCTGGGGTGCGGTCACCTCTCCATCAGGCGAGGCCACGGGGTCACGGTCGACGTTCAGAGGGCGCTGTTTTTCCGGCTCCGCCACTTGCGACATGGCAGGGCCTGGCAAGCAGCAAAGCAGAGAAATCGATAGCAGGAACAGCCGTTTACTGCAAAGGCGCATAGTATCCGGTACGGGCGTGAACTGTAAGCTGGGGCAGCCCCTCGGGCGGAACCAGCTTTACCTTCAATTTACGCCACTTCCCGTCCCGTTTGATGTCGTCCGATTTATACCCAAGTACATATTGGTTACGTAACTCGGCGCTGATCTTGGTCGCGATGTCGGCCATGTCGGCCAGATCGTCCACGCGAAAGAGCTGTCCGCCGGTCTCCTCGCTGACATCGTGCAGCAGGATGGGACCCAGTTGCTCTTCGCGCGTTGGCGCGTACTGATCGAAGATGCCAATGGAGTAGATCTGTACGTCGGACTCGCGAACCACCGAACGCACCTCACTCTCGGTATAGCGGCTGCGGTTGTCGCCCCCGTCAGAGACCACCAGCAGGGCCTTGCGCTCATTTTTGGCCTGCTTCATCTTGTTTAGACCAAAATAAATGGCGTCGAGCAGCGCGGTCCGGTGTCCGGGTTTTACGGTCAGCAGGCGAGCCTCAATGTTGTCGATATTGTTGGTGAAATCCGTAATCAGCTCGGGCCGGTCGTTGAAGCCGATGACAAAGAACTCATCCTGCGGATTGGCTGTGCGCAGAAATTCCAGGATCGAGTTCCGGGCGCGGTTGATCTTGTCTGTCATGCTGCCGCTCAGATCGAAGATGATGCCAATCGAGACGGGCGCATCCTCGGAAGAGAAACTTTTGAGCTTCTGCAAAGCATTGTTTTCGTAAACGAAAAAGTCCTGGCGCTCGAGACCAGTTACTAGACGATTAAGTGGATCGGTTACCGTGACGGGTACCAGGACCAGGTTTACGTCGACCCGCATGCGCTCGTTAGGCCGTGCGGTGAGCGCCTTTTTGCCTTCCAGCGGGACCGGTACTTTTGGATCTGGCTTTGCGTCTGGCGCTTTGCCGTCGATGGGCGCGGCGGGAGCCGGCGGCGGGGGTTGGACGTGGACGTCGTTCAGGGGGTCCTGAGCCAGGCAGACCTGAGTGAGCCCGAGCCCTAGAAATAGGACTAGTGCGATGGCAGCCTTTACCGTCGTTCCGCCGCCCAGCCTCGTCCCCATTCTGCGCTCGATGGTGAGCGCCATAGTCCCAGCCCCCGTGTCCCAGTTGTCGTGTGCAGGATGGTAGCACGTTAAGTTTGACCCTGGATTCCCATAATCGTTTGCGGGTTTCATGTAACTACCTCGCTATGGGTGTTGCCTCCTATGGGACGGGAGCGTCATACAGCGCCGGCGAGGCTCTTCCCGTCAGGTACAATCTGGCAGGTATAAGAGAGCAAAGCAATTGGCAGCGCGGCTGTGGTTGCCGATGTCTGGAGCTGGAACCCCCAAGCATGGCCCGAATTTATCCCTTCCGCGCGTTGCGTTACAACCCCAGCATGGTACGCGTAGAGGACGTCGTAACCCAGCCCTACGACAAGATTACACCTGCCATGCAACAGGCTTACTACCAGCGCAGCATCTACAACCTGGTCCGCATCATCCTCGGCTTACCCGAGCTTTTTGATGAGCCGGGAAGCAATGATGTCTACACCCGCGCAGCGCGCGATTTTGCTGACTGGCGCAGGATGGGGATCCTGGCGCAGGAAAAGGACTCCTGCATCTTCGCCTATTCCCAGCGTTTTACCGTACCTGGCGGAGATGGAGAGACTCACGAGCGGCGCGCATTTATCGCCCTGGGCGAGCTATGCGATTACAGCCAGCAGGTGGTGTTCCGTCACGAACAAACCCTTTCCAGGCCCAAGTCTGATCGTTTCAACCTGCTGCGCGCGACCCGGGCCCACTTCGGACAGATCTTCATGCTCTATTCGGATCCGGCTCTGACCGCGGAAAAGATCCTTTTTTCGGGTAGGACTGCGCCTGAGATCGAGGTAACCGACGAGTACGGTGTGACCCATCGGGTGTGGAAGGTCAGCGATATGAGCACCATCAATATTCTCCTGGGGGCGATGGAGGATAAGAAGCTGATCATTGCCGACGGTCACCACCGGTATGAAACAGCCCTCAAGTACTCGCTCGAGCATGCACCATCCACCCTCGCCCGGACAGAGAGGAACCTGGCCAACACCACGCCCCAGCCTCACTATCCCGAGGCGGCCGTCATGATGACCTTCGTCAACATGGATTCGGCCGGCATCACCATACTCCCCACCCATCGGGTGGTTTTCGGGCTGAAGGATTTTTCTCCGGCGGCGTTCCTGGAGCAGGCTAAGGAATTTTTCCACGTGCAATCCGTGACGGCGGAAGATGCGCTGGCCCTGACGAGGTTGCTGGCTCGACAAACAGGCACGGCCTTTGTCGCCATCACCCCTCTCGGGTATCACATGCTCAGGGCCAAACCGGACGTGGTGGCCCAGGCGCTGGCCAGGCTTCCCGAGCGGCAGCGGAAGCTGGATTTAACCCAGCTACATTCGCTGGTACTGGAACAATTGCTGGGCATTACCGCGGAAGCGATCCGCGAGCAACAGAACCTGCGCTATGTGCGCGACGCCGGCGAAGCGATGGAGCAGGTCTCGAGGAGAGAAGCGGACGTGGCTTTTCTGACGAATCCCATCACCCTGGGTCAGTTGCGTGAAGTTGCCTTCGCAGGCGATGTTATGCCCCAGAAGTCCACTGACTTCTATCCCAAACTCCTGAGCGGTCTTGCCATCTATGCGTTGGATTGAGCCGGGGCAAACGCTCGCCGTGGCGCTAATCGCTCTTTTGGTGGTGCCTTGGCCCGCCGGCGCTCAGTCAACCACGAATGCTCCGCCATCTGCGCCTGCGGCCGCTCGCCCAACGGCCCGGTTTGCGGTGGTGATTGACGCGGCTCATGGGGGCTCTGATACGGGCGCGCGGTTGTCTGACCGGCTGCTGGAAAAAGACCTCGCTCTGACGTTATCGGTGCGTTTGCGCTCGACTCTGGCGGCACACGGCATTTCCGTGGTCACTACACGGGAATCTGATAGTACCCTGCCGGCGGTCAACCGGGCGGAGACGGCTAACCACGTGGGCGCGGCTGCCTGCATCAGTCTGCACGCTACTACCAGCGGCAGCGGCGTGCATCTTTTTACTGCTTCGTTAACGCCTGTTCCGATCACCCGTTTTCTGCCCTGGGATACGGCGCAGGGCGCGTATGCCGAGCAGAGTTTGCGGTTATCGTCGGAATTGGATTCCGCCATGACCCACGCGGAAATTCCCGTGACCCTGGGCCGCACCGCACTGCAGCCACTGGACAGCTTCACCTGCCCGGCAGTGGTGGTGGAGTTCGCGCCGCTTTACGGTACTGGCAGGGTGACCGCGCTCTCGGACCCCGGATACCAGGACAGGATCGTAGCCGCCCTGGCCGCGGCCGTCGAACAATGGCAGCGCGATTGGAGACAGCAGCCATGATCTCCCGTGGGCAGCGCATTTTGTTCTGGATCCTTTTGGGCAGCTCGGTGCTCATGGCGGTGGTTCTGCTCCGCATGCGGGAGAGAGCCATGGACCGCCTGCTCGCGTCCGCCGAAACCAGTCCGCTCAACCCTCCGGCTGGAAGACCGGTACAGAGTGTAACCCTGATGGTTGCCAATGATATGGACGGGTCGGTTCAGACCGCGTATCAGAATCTGGCGCTGCCGGTCGATGCCAACGCGCGCGCGCACGTCATTCTGCAGCATTTGATTGTTCAGTATGCAAAGCCAAACTCCAAGCACCCGATTGCGACGAATAAGGGTGTGAACGAAATATTCTTTATGACCCTTCCCCTTGATGCCAACCAGGTCGTCCCGGGGACGGTAGCGGTGGTCGACCTGAGCGGATCGTTTGTCGACGCCCATCCTTCCGGGATCGAGCCGGAGACGCTCACTCTGCTTTCCATTATCGGCACTCTGCATGCCAACTTTCCCCAGATCGCGCAGGTTCGTTTTCTGGTGGATGGCCAACAACGCGATACCCTTGCCGGCCATGCTGATCTAACCCGGGTGTATCTCGCTTCCGATACGCCTGGAGTCAAACATCTGTGAAGATCGGCGTATTCGACTCCGGGTTTGGAGGACTGACCGTGCTGCGGGCGCTGTTGCCTTTGTTGCCGGGAGCGGAGTTCCTGTACCTGGGTGACACGGCGCGGTTGCCGTATGGGTCGAAATCCCGCGCCACGATTGTGCGCTATGCGCTTTCAAGCACTCGCTTTCTGCTCGACCAGGGTGCGGAGTTTTTGGTGATCGCCTGCAACACTGCCAGCGCGTTGGCCCTGAAGGAGATTCGCGATTCCACCGAAGTGCCGGTTCTGGGCGTGATCGAGACCGGAGCTGACGAGGCGGCTGCCTCGTCGAAGACGCGGGAGATCCTGGTGATCGGCACCGACGCAACTATTGCCAGCCATGCGTACGCCGGGGCGTGCCGAGAGCGAGGCCTGCGTACCATCGAGAAGGCCTGTCCGTTGCTGGTGCCGCTGGTGGAAGAAGGCTGGGTCGATCATCCGGTCACGGCCGAGGTGATCAGGATTTACCTGACTGAATTGTTGGAGCAGGCGCAGGAAGCAGAACTCGATCCGGACACGTTGGTGTTGGGCTGCACGCATTACCCGCTGCTTCGCGCGATGATGGAAGCAGCGGTAGCCCCCGCGATCCGGGTGATCGATTCGGCCCAGGCGACGGCTACCCAGGCGGCCCGAATGCTCGGCGGCCATTCCGGTGTGTCCAGGAATCCTGGCCAGCGCTGCCACTGCCGTTTCTTTGCTACGGATTCGGTGACCAAGTTCCAAAGGCTGGGTGCGCGCTTTTTAGGCAGCGCGATCCACGAGGTGGAACTGGTCGACCTGGGTGGCTGATATATCCTAACCAGATGATTAATCTCAAGGGTCAGACGGCAGTCGTATTCGGCCTGGCCAACAAGCGTAGTATCGCCTGGGCCATCGCCCAAAAGCTTTCCGCGGCCGGAGCGCAGATTGCTATTTGCTACCAGAATGAACGTCTCCGGGTGGAAGCAGAAGCCCTTGCTGGGGAGCTGCCGGATGCCGCTGTTTTCCAGTGCGACGTTTCGAGCGACGAAGAGATCGACCAGGTCTTTGCCCAGCTGAAGGATCGCTACGGGAAACTTCACACCCTGGTGCACTCGGTCGCGTTTGCTCCCGCGGAAGCTCTGCAAAATGATTTTCTGTTGACTACTCGCGATGCGTTCCGCATCGCTCACGAGATCAGCGTCTATTCGCTTGTTGCTTTGAGCCGTGGGGCTGCACCGCTGATGACCGATGGCGGCAGCATCATGACTCTGACTTACTATGGGTCGCAGAAAGTGGTGCCGCGTTATAACGTGATGGGAGTGGCGAAAGCGGCGCTCGAAGCTACAGTACGCTATCTCGCGGCGGATCTTGGCGGGCAAAAGATCCGGGTGAATGCGATCTCTGCCGGTCCGATCAAGACCCTTGCGGCGCGCGGGATCGGGGGGCTTAGTGAGATGCTCAAGGTGCATGCCACCCGAGCACCGCTGCAGCGGAATATCGAGCCCGCTGAGGTGGGCAATGCGGCGCTGTTTCTGGCCTCGGATCTGTCGTCGGGAGTTAGCGGCGAGGTTCTGTATGTGGACTGCGGCTATAACGTCGTGGCGTTTGCCAGTGCTGAATTGGAGCATATGCGCGGTTGAGTTAGGGATCTGTGTGGATTTGTTGGGTCCGAGAAGCCCCGGGCTTTCATAGGCTGCGCAGAACTCCCTTTCGCGTGAAGTCCTAGCTAGCCGTTTGCGGTAGGGTTTTGTGCCGTCCCCCTTCGACAAGCTCAGGGCAGGCTTTTCGGGACCGCCTCGTAACTAAGCCCACCCGGCACTGACGTGCCGTGTGCGACCCAGGACGTTAGTCCAGGACGCAAGTCCTGGGAGCTGGATCTCAACCCAGAAATAGTCCCGCAGGGACGAACGAGAATAACCCAGGACGCAAGTCCTGGGAACTGGATCTCAACCCAGAAATAGTCCCGCAGGGACGAACGAGAATAACCCAGGACGCAAGTCCTGGGAACTGGATCTCAACCCAGAAACCAGTCCCGTCAGGGACGACAGAGAATGCGCAGGACGCAGTCCTGGGAACTGGATCTCAGCCCAGAAACCAGTCCCGTCAGGGACGACAGAGAATGCGCAGGACGCAGTCCTGGGAACTGGATCTCAGCCCAGAACCAGTCCCGTCAGGGACGACAGAGAGTAGCCCAGGACGCAGTCCTGGGAACTGGATCTCAGCCCAGAAACCAGTCCCGCAGGGACGACAGAGAATGCGCAGGACGCAGTCCTGCTACTCCTCGATCCCATGTACATCGAGAAACTTCTTCATTTCTTCGGCAAAACTATACCGCCGATGATGTTCCTCCTGCCTTTCGATATATCTGACTGTGACCTCCCTTTGGGAAACACCGATGGAAAACGCCCCATAACCCTCCTGCCACGCAAAACCCTGTGTTCGAGGGAAATTTTCATGAATCCACTTTGATGAAGACGCCTTTAACAACTGCACGGCCTTGGCGACCGAAAGGGTGCGCGGCAAAGAGATGAGCAGATGAATATGATCCCTGGTACCGCCGACTGCCAACGCGGGTGTGCCCAGTTCCCGCGCGATTCCGCCCACATATCGATGGAGCCTCTCGCGAAACTCGTCGCGAATGCAAGGCCGCCGCTCCGCGGTCGCAAACACGACATGCACAAGACAGCAGATCCGGCTATGAGACATGATCGCGCCAGTATACGCAACAAACACTGAGACCAAGCGCCTTCCTAAAAACAACTTAAGAAAAGACGACCCGATGCGGACGGGTGGTTAGTTGCCCTGGACGCAGTCCTGGGCAAC
Source organism: uncultured Acidobacteriaceae bacterium (assembly GCA_964609355.1). GTDB lineage: Bacteria > Acidobacteriota > Terriglobia > Terriglobales > Acidobacteriaceae > PALSA-350. The sequence goes on from CAZSUK010000351.1 coordinate 15,970, forward strand.
TCAAACAAGCCGAGCCCAAGTCCCGTCCAGGAACGACCGGGAAACCCAGGACGCAAGTCCTGGGACGCTCAAACAAGCTGAGCCAAGTCCCGCAGGGACGACCGAGAGTAGCCCAGGACGCAGTCCTGGGAACTGTATCTCAGCCCAGAACCCAGTCCCGTCAGGGACGACAGAAAATGCGCAGGCTGTTGCCCGAAAACGCGAGCTAGGGCAGGCGTTTTTCTGACCGCGGCTCTGAGGTTGCTGATGTGCCTGGACTTTTCGACTAGGATCCACCGGCCACTCTTGATCTAGCGCGGCTCGCCGATGACGCACACGCGGCGCAGTGGATAAGGGTGAAATACGCGTGCGGGAGGCAGCCAACGGTCGATCAAGCGTCGCATGCGGTCCCAACGAACGTGGCCAGTCTGGCTCCGGCGCGCGGGGTTTCGCGACAGACGAAATAGGACGGACCCTTTTCAGGGACGGACGGTCCGTCTGTCCTGCCTTCGTCTGATCCCGCAGTCCTCAAGCGTTCGCTGTCAGACTACACCCCGGCTGCTTCCGGGGCCGCATCGAGCGAACCACGACTTTTCGCAAGACGATGGGGGTATTTCGTCGTCCGCGCCCCCCGTCTCTTAGCTCCCAACAACCAAAGTCACCGCCATCTTCTGCGTGGTTGTGCCGTCCGACGCTACAACCTGGATGGTATAAGTCCCCGGCGCAACGGTAGTCACCGTCGGACTCGTGGGCTGCGTGGGAGCGGTGCTGCCGCCTCCTCCCCCGCATCCTGACACTCCGCCGATCACCAGCGCAAGGCCAATCGACACCGCAAAAGCCACCCGTCGCCGCCCTCTGCACAAAGGCAACAGCAACAGAACTCCGGCCAGCGCCGTACCAAGCGCGGGAGCCACGCTGCTCTGCGTGGTCTCGGTAGCAATCGTAAGCATGAAACCAGCCGCCTTGTCGCCGGAGATCGCCAGGGTAGCAGGGCTAAACGAGCAAACAGCATTCGCCGGCAGCCCACTGCAACTGAGGGCGATATTCCCCGAATATCCAGCGGACGGACTCAAAGCCAACGAATATGTGGCAGGCTTGCCGGCGGACACGGTCGCTGAAGAGCTTCCCCCCGGTTGCTGCGTAATGGAAAAGGCCGGCGCCGTCCCGGTCCCGCTCAGCGCTACGCTTTGCGGCGAACCCGCCGCATTATCAGTAATGGTGATAGTGGCTGAAAGAGCGCCGGCCACAGCTGGAGTAAACACCACACTCAGCGTGCAGGTACTCCCGGCAGCGACTGTGGTCCCACAGTTATCGGTCTCGGCAAAGCTGGCTGCATCGGTTCCCGTGACAGCAATCTTCAACCCGTTCAAACTCGCATTGCCCGTATTCTTAACCGCGATCGTCTGCGCCGCCGAAGAAACGCCGACGGTTTGCGCCGTAAACGTGATCGTAGAAGATCCAATGCTCACCACCGGCGCTGCCGGCGGTGGAGGCGGCGCCGGCGCGCCAATGGTAAACGTAAGCGGACCCGAAGTACCGCCCCCGTTGCCTGGGTTAACCACCGTTATTTGTGCCGTCCCTTCGGTAGCAGTGTCGGATGCATAAATCGTCGCCGCAAGCTGCGTGGGAGAAACTACGGTCGTCGACCGCGGGCTGCCATTCCATTCCACCGTGCTGCCCGCCACGAACCTGCTTCCGGTCACCGTAAGAGTAAAATCCGCTCCCCCCGCCGCAGTAGAGGCCGGAGCCAGCGTGCTGGCCACCGGCGTCACCGTCAGGTTACTCGCCCCGGTAATACTGCTGGTAAACAACAACAACCCCGAGGTGGTAAAGCTGGGAGGCGTCATGGTTCGCATGGCAAAGCCGTTCCCACCCCAACGCACCATCTGCGTCCCCGAAGGAGCCGTGGCCTCCCCCACGGAGACCAGCCCAAGCGATGCAGTCTGCGCCAACGAAGTCTGGTCGAACGCCACTACATCGACCGTCGGAAACGTATTCAGAAAATAGGTCTTGCCCGTGGCTGCATCGGGAATCACGCTGTCCAAAAACGGCGCTTGTCCCACCGCGTAGGCCGCTACCTGCTTGCCGGTCGCCGGGTTCCACACCAAACCGGAGTCGGTATAAATCAACGTCCCGTCCGAAGCCAGGTTTCTGATCAGTGTGCAGCAGGTAGCCTTCGTTATTTCAATTCCCGAAGGGCTGACTGTCAGCTCGTTCAAGATTCCATAGTAAGCCGATACCCCCCAGATCGTGCCCGGATCGGTGAACGCGAAATTGTAAATATCGCTCCCAACCTGGTTGACGCCCGGCGTATCTCCTTGCGGTCCGATATAGTTCACCAGGCCCGCATCATTGAATAGGGCGACACCCATCGACGCGGGGTCCACCTGCGGAGCCTGCACCGACACGGCTAACTCTGTCGAGGTACCGGGCACCACATGCATATCAGTAACCTGCAATTGGCCAAATTCCGGATCGACCGGCAGCGCAAACGTCCGCTCGATTGCCAGCGTCGATAGGTTGATGCGCTGAATGGTATGGTCTCCGTTCAGAGCAACGTAAAGATACGCACCATCCGGAGAAGCAGTCAGCACTCCCGGATCATTGCCAACCGCAATAGGAGTTCCAGCAGCAGCCGTGACCGGGTTAATCGGCAGCACTGTATTCGGATTCGTTGCAGAAGCGGCTGGAATGGAGGCATACAGTTGCTTGCCCACCGGCTCATACAGCAGAAACGCGTTTTGCCAGGGCAGAGTCTGATACTCGGTCAAGGTCCACGGAGCACTTTGTCCGCCGCCGGGCGACGGTGTCACCACCGTCAGGGCCAACTCTCCATAACTGTTCGCAGGAATCGAGCTCGCCGCCAGGTTCGCGGTTAGTTCACTCTCGCTCACATAGGTGGTCGCCTGCGCAACGCCATTAATCTCAACTACCGAGTTCGGAGAAAAGTTGAATCCCTGCACCTGATAGGCCGTTTGTGCCACACCCGCGGGCAGCAACTGCGAGCTTACAGAGGTAATCTCGGGCACCGGAGCAACTGGATATGCCGTAGCCTGGAGCTGCACGATAGCCGTGGGTGTGGCGGGATCGTTCGAGGTAATTTTCAACGTCCCGGTGCGCGAACCCGGAGCAGTCGGCGTGAAATAAACCGCGAGCGCACAGCCTCCGCCGGGCGGCAAAGTACCGGAACAACTGCCAAGTCCCTTGAGGGAGAAATCCCCGGTGATGCTGATGCCGGCCGCGTTCAACGTCAGCGGCGCTCCTCCCACACTCAGGATGAGCAACTGCCCGGATGTGGTTTGCCCGACCTGCGTAAAGTTGAAACCGATGGAGTTGGACACCCGGATTTGCGGCACAACTCCGCTACCGGTCAAGGCAAGAACCGTTTCGGAAATCGAAGCATTCGACTGAATCGTAAGTGTGGAAGTATCAGTCGTAACTGCAGTCGGCGTGTAGCGCACGCTGAGGGTGCAGCTTTGTCCAACAGCAAGAGGCTGCGTACACCCGTCTTCGGCCGTCGGTACGGTGAATACAGCGGTCGCCGCCGCGGCCCCCGAGATAGTCAGCGGCAAAGTACCGCAGTTGGTGATGGTAATCGGCTCGTCGCCATAGGTGCCGACCGTTACCGGCGACCAGTAAAGCTCACTGCCATTGACGCAAACCGCCGGAGCGGGCACGCTCGGATCCACCAGCGCCACGTACGAAAAAACGTCACTGGAATAGGGAAAGCTGGGCGCCGGGACACTTGCCAGGTAAGCACCGCTGGTGGTGTAAAGGCCGTAGCTTGCTGCCCCGGTTACGTGGGCACGATGGCTCGCATCAATGGCCAGCGCCGTAGCCCCGCTCGCGGCTGCACCGCCCAGAAAGGTCGAGAATTTGAGCGTAGTCCCGGTTGGATCGAATTGGCTGAGGGTGGTTACGATCGGCGGCGTTTCGCCATACACCGGCATGACATTCTGCATCGGTGTCACCAGGGGAAAAGTAGGTTGCGCGGTGCGCCCCGCCACCCACAGATCGCCGTTGGGATCCAGCGCCAACGCCATGAGTTCGGCAGTCGAATCTCCAAAAAAGGTGGAGTAAGTCAGATCTGACCCGGAAGGATTTACTTCCGTAAGAAACGAATTGTTCAAGGCGCTGGAGCTAGCCTGGTACGCATTCGCAGTCGTGGGGTACGTCGCCGGCGCCCCGTAGCCAGCCACGAATGCGCTCCCATCGGCCAGCGCCACCACTCCGGTGATATAGGACGTTGGCAGCAGAGTGGAGTAGACAAACTTCCGCCTCCCGCCGCGACTTTAGCCAAAAACGGCTGCGTACCGGGATTCTGCTGCAGATAAACGCTGGACGTGGTCGGCCACAAAGTCCCCGCCGTGCCTGCGACGTAGGCATTTCCGGAGCTGTCCAAAGCTAACGCGTACACTCCGGTCGCGCCTTCGCCTCCAATGTTAGGTTGGAAGTCCGGGTCGCCGAGGAACGCGCTGTACGTAACGTTTCCCATGGGGTCGAATTTCGAAAGAAACACCTGAGAAGCCTGGGCAGTGGGCGGCCCATTGTTAAGTGCGCCGACGGTATAGGGGTACAGGCTGGAACTTGTATCGCCGCTGATATACGCGTTGCCCGCGGCATCCACAGCCATCGCCGTAACCGTAGTGCTCGCATTCTGCCCCGAGGGCGATCCCCCCAGCAGCGTGCCGTAGTTCAGCGACGAGCCGTCGGCGGACAGCGATAGCAGAAAGCCCAAGGAGTTGCCGGCGCTCGCCGATCCGGGCGTCTGCCCGTTCTTAACCGGGAAGTCCGTCGCCTGCGTTCTGCCGGCGATAAAAGCGTTGCCATTGGCATCCGCCCCTCCGGCATAGGGCTGCGTATAGCCGTTGCCGCCGATCAAGGTGGAGTAGATCAGCGTTTTGCCATCCGGGCTCAGCTTGCTGACGTAGGCTGCAGGCGTATCGACCCCGCAGGTACCGCATCCCGGGAACGCTCCTGGCGTCTGGGTAAAGCCTAAACTCGCAATGCCCGAGAGGTAATTGTTACCGCTGCTGTCCGTGGCGATGAATTCCACGAAATCGGAGGCCTGGGTCGTGAGGTAAGTCGAAAACGAAAGCACAGGATCGATCACCAGCGTGCGCCGCGGATCGTAACTCCGTACCGTAAAGGTAATATCGCCCCCGGCCAGCAAACGGAATCCCCCGCTGCGCTGCTGCCGTCCGCCGGGCATGTCCTGGTAGATGATGGGTTTGTGCATCTGTAACTTGCCGGCGGGAAGCGCTATCGTCAGTTCGCCGTGGCTATCGAGGCTGGCGTGGGCATCCGCCGAAAGGTGGAGGCGGATTTGCCGGTAGTCGCCACCGGGAGAAATCACGAAGTCATGTTCCAACAACTGCCCGTTGCCGTAGAACACTGCATCGATCCCGGGATACAACTTCGAGTAAACAACCTGCCGGTAATTAGGAACGTGAATGCGCCAGTGCGAGGGATCATTTCCCAGCAGATAATTGCTCTGGCTGGACGCGAGCGAGTTCCCGTGTGGAAGTGTCGCCGAAGCGCCTACAAATCCAATCTCAAGCTGGTCAGGCCGGCTGCCCTGCAACTCAACCTGAAATTTCCCCGGCTCCCACGCGACGGTCGCGCCATGCAACCGTCCCGTCATCATCACCGGGCCCGATGTCTGGTTGGACGCAGGCTCAAATACGATGGGGATGCCGGCCTCCGCAACGCGGGCTGGACGGTGGCCCTGGCCAAAGGCTGAGAAACAGGAGAAGCAAAGCAAGCAAAAACTGGCAGTAACCGCCCGGGAAAGACCCACAGAGTTCCTTTTCATTCCGGCACGTTGTTATGAGCAACGGCAGAGTAACAGAAGGGACGAACGCAGTACATTAGAAACTTGTTGCACCCCTCCCTAAGTAACCCCGATTGTGTGGGTTAAGATTTCCTCCAAAGACCGGCAGCTATCACCGGTTTCCACTTTTGTCGACGATCCTCGGCCCCGGTTTAAACAGCAGAGACGGTGTTACCCCGAACATAGCGCGGAAGGGGGGCATTGAAGGGACGTCCATTACTTCCGTGTCGCCGGCCACACACCAACATCGAGGCTGCAAAGCTTCAATGACGAAAACCTGCGCTGTAGAATCGACTCGATGTCCGCCGCCCCGACCCAAATGAACAGACAATTCCCGCCGATGCTTCCTCGAACTGCGTCCCTATTTCCTTAGGTCTGGTTACGTATGGCAAAAGCTGTTGCGCCGGTTGAAGCATGTCCGCTGTCCGAACAGCAACAGCGGCGATTCGGTGATGTCATTCGATCCTATGGCGAATAGAAAGCGCAGAAGCAGAAACTCAGTAATCTATGAAGAATGGCAATTAGGGCAAGCTGTCGAGAAAGAAGCAGTACATGTCGTGGTTACCAAAGAATTCGTCTTAGCCTCTTGTTGAGTTCTGAAAACCACTCTATCCTCAAGGGTAAGAACAGTATGTCGGAGCCCTCTTGCCACGACGGCTCTGCATGGCTTTGCACCAATGCGCTCTGCGCGTGCATCTGCCGCCACCAACAAGGAACCATCATCGCGCTGGAAGCATGATGAATCGGTGACCTCGAACAACAAAGTGACATCGAAATGACTTAAT
>CAZSUK010000352.1:0-8114 GCA_964609355.1 uncultured Acidobacteriaceae bacterium
GGAAATATTGGGCGAGGGCGCAGGCGCAGCCTCCGTTACGGTTAGGTGCGGCAAGGGCGGTAAATGAATGGCAGCTGGTGCTGCCGTTGAGGCCACCAGCGGAGGTCCCGAAACTCGCTGCGGTTTAACTTTGGTTTGCGGATGAGACGCCGGCGCCGGCGCCCGGCCGGGCATATAAGTCAATTCCACCCGCGTGCCCAGTTCCGTGCCCGGCAAAGTGAAAACATGCACCGGGTGCAGCCGCGCCAGGAACAGGAACACTGCGATGGCCGCAACGTGCGCGCCGATCGACAGCGCTCCGGAACCAGCCAAACTGCGTCGAACTGGAAGCGGAGAAAACATATCCTGTCATTATCATTTTACCCGCGTTAGTCGTGCTGAGGCAGAGCATCGGGCATAGTAACGATGGTTACCCCACCCTGCGCGTCACGTTCCAGCACCGGCGCGTAGACCCCCAGCAACTTGCGCGTCCACCAGTCGCCCGTCGCGTGCTTCTGCTCCATCGACGTGAACCAGTATTGCCACAGAACCGCCCGTACCTGCAGGGGAGGCGAGCCGGGAAAAGGATTACTGGCAAACAGCGCCAGAACGTCAGGATCGTTCGTCAACAAACGCTCCTCGGTACGTGGAACCAGCGGGTTCTGTTGCCAGGAGCCGAGCGAGGCGAACCACAGGTTCCACTCAAAGCGCGGCTGATAAGGTGCATAGATAGCAGGCGCCCGGTCGAGTGCCTGGGGCTTGAAGCGAAAGGGATAAGCAGTCCACACCTGGCCGTCGCGCGAGCCCTGGAATTCGATCTCATAACGGCCCCGCGTCATCACTGCAAACAGACCGTACTGGTTGGCGATACGAAAAGGCTCGAGCATCGTCACCGGCTGCATGGGCAGCGGCAACCGCCCGAACACCATGGAGATCAGCTGCACTGTGGTCACGTAGCCCACCAGGGTGAGCAGCACAGCACTAACGACGACTCCCAGACGCGTCAGCCAAAGCGCTCTATTCGTCTTGGCCGGTGGTGGAGTTAGCTTCACCCAGCGGCTGAAGAACTGGTCATCCAACAGCAAGAATCCCAGCACCAGGACTAGGTAATTGAGGAAGGTGTAGTTGGCGGTTAAGATCACCCCAACCTGCCACGGCGTCACGATAAAAAAGCACACGATGCGCCAGCGGCGGGGAAGCAGCAGCATCCAGACGATCACCAGTTCCAGGGCCAGAGTCGAGAAGGCAGTTGCCCAGTGGAACCACTGCGGCAAGTGCTGGACATACCACCCCACCCAGGTGGGCAAGGGGCCATTCTGGTAGTACTCGTCCATCGCCGTCAGGTGGCGCCACTCTTCATCCCCGCTCAACAGTTTCACCAGGCCCGATTCGAAATAGATGCGAAACCATTCCCACTGCAACAGGAAGAGGCTGGCACGTGAGGGCGGGTGCGCAGCGCCCAGCCCTGGCCGCAAACCAGGTGGGGCGAAGAACAGCGCCAGAAATCCTGCTTCCAGCAACATGCCATCCGACTGATAGCCGGAAAAATCCTGCGCCGCGCTGACGAAGGAAAGAAAGCAGAGAAAACAGATCCACAGCATGGCCCAGGGCCAGAGGTTGAACGTAAGCAATAGCGAGGCAGCAAGGCCTGCCCAGCACATCGCCATGAGCATATGCGAGCCGCTGGCCAGCCACAGCAGGGTAGGAGCGAACCACAGCCGCACGCCCGGTCCGAAGGACTGGGCAACCGCCTCGAGGTATCGTCCGGCAGGCAGGATCCCCGCAGGCCCCATGAGCCCGCGGATCTGAAACAGAAGGGAAACAAAAGCGGAGCAATAAATCAGCCCCAGCGCGCGCAACACGATCCAGCGCGGTATCAGCCGGTCCGCCGCGCCCTGTTCCGAGCTGAACAGGGACTCAAGCTTTCCCATTCCCCAATATAAGCAATTTCGAGGGGCAGCTTAATCCCTGCCCTCCGAACCCACGGAAGCAAGTGGGTGGCCCGGGTCTCGCTTTTGAGATCTGGGTTTCTCCTCACAAATGGGCTCTACAGACTGCGGAAAATCCGGGTTTTGTATCAGGGGACTTTAGTCGGGCCGTAAACGCTTGCGAACTATGTTGGGCTTCAGAGTCTGCGTGAGAACTCGGTCCAGGAGGAAGGGCACGGCTTCAGCCGTGCTGTAAATGACAGCGCCATACCCGGCTTTTAGCCGCTGAGGTACGGTTTTTCTATCCGCTGAATTCTCTTATGCGTAGATAAAAAGATGCTCTCAGGGGCGCCCCTACCTCTCCTGCCCGGTCCCGAGTTTTCCGCAGCCTGTCTAGCCCGAACACCTCGGTCTCCCGCAGCCCGCGGTCAGGCATGCAAATAAGAAGGCGCACCTGAAAATGGGTGCGCCTTCCGTTATAGGTGCACTTACCAGCACCTTTCCCCGTAGGGAGAACGTCGATGTTTAAGTTTGATTAGCTGCCCTGGTGGACCACAACCTTCTTGTGGACGGGCTTAGGTTTAGGTGTGACCGTTGCCGGTACTGCTGCTGCCGCCGCCACTTGCGTGTCCGCAGTGGCCAGCGGAGCGGCCGCGGCAGTGGCTGCAGCCGGTGCGGCCGCAGCCGGAGCCGCAGCAGGTGCAGACGCTACAGCAGGCGCGGGTGCTACGACAGCAGGCGCGGATGCTACAGCAGCCGGCGCAGGTGCTACGACAGCAGGTGCGGATGCTACAGCAGGTGTTGGTGTCACAGCCGCTACAGCGGGGGTTGGAGTGGACGCTACCGCCGGTGTGCTGCTCGGTTGCGCCGCTGGGGTCGCGGCAAGTTCTGTCGCTACAGGCTTCTTACGCTTGCCCTTCGTCTTGACGACTGGAGCGGGCGGAGCGACCGGTGCGGTACCGGCTGCCAGCCATGATTGAGCAGCCTGTATCACCGCGTCGTTATTCTCCTGGGGCATCGAGCTGCCACTCACCGAGACAATCTGATCAGGTGTGAAGCCATCGGGGTAAGACTTGCCACTGCGGTCGGCGTCAATGGCGGTGGTGAGGTAGAGTTCGGCGCCGTCGTCCAACTTAAACGGCTGCACGGCAGTGGATTTGCCGGCTGTGTGAGTGCCGAAGAACCGTGTATCCGGACGGCCGTGGAAAGCGATGGTGATGGCTTCGGCGGAGCTCGCCGTGCTGCTATCCACCAGAACTGCCACTGGGGCAGGGGACGGAGTACGCAGAGCCGGTTCCTCGTCTAAGTTGAGCGAAACAGTTTCCACACCGCCGGGATTACGGGTCCCCGTCTTGCCATCCTGGTAAAACCAGGTGATGTTGCCGTCGGCAGCAACGAAGGAGCCCGCCGGTCCGTCGCCCAGGATCGGTCCGATGCCGGTAAGCATGGGCCACATATTGCCGCCGGTGTTGCCGCGCAGATCGACGATCCAGCCTTTTGGATTTTGCGCCGCAATATCGGTCAGAATGCGGCGGATATCCGCAGCGTAAAGCAGCAGGCCGTCGTTATCCTTTGCCGAGCAACGGGGAAGCACGACATAACCAAAATTCCTGCCTTGCACGGTGATCACATGACCTTCCGGAAGACGGCGGCTGGTAAAGGCAGTGGGAATGGAGTTATCCACCCGCGGACCGCCCGGTGCATTGGTCAAGGCTTCTTTTTCCGCCTGTTGCAGCAAAGCGATTTGATCGGGATAAAGGCCGGGGGGCAGGCGAAGATGGCTACCAGGATCGCCCAGCTGTACCAGGGCCCAGTAGATCGCGGGATAAGTGTCGATGGGATTGAACGCACCGCCGGCGCGCTTAAACGCTTCCGTGCGCAGCTCAGTCCAATCAACGCCCTGGCCATGCAGGTCGTGTTGCCGCATGATATCGATCGCGTTGTCCAGGAAAGCCGCCGCGTCGGGGGTAATCGCAGTCGGACTGACCTGCGGTTTAGGGGCCGGCTTCTTCGCAGCCAGGCTGGCGGCCGGGCTGAGGAGGAGCAACGAGCATGCGAAAAGTCTCATTTGGTACTTCATGGCAGAGCAAGGCTAGCATGTTACCGTTGCGCATTTGATCGCACAAAGGTTGCAGATTGAGACACTTCGGGGCGGAGCGCGCGCTTACAAAAGTTGTAGAAAGATACAACGGCGGCGACAGATTACCTAGCGGCTGACGGGAAGTGAAAAGTCCACTCCGGCGGCCCGGTTGGTCTCGACCGTAGCCGGCACGTTGAGCAGGGCGAGCGGGATTTCCTGCCTTAAATCGCCATCAAGTGCATAGAGAGTGCTGCCGGTCAGGGCGTAGTTATGCACCTTCAGGGGTGAGCGGCCATCCTTGAAAATCAAAACTGTGGCCGGCTGGGGATGCACCGGGGCAACCTGGGGCGGCCCCTCGAATGGCCCCTGGTATGGACCTTGGTATGGCGGCCGGAACGATGGTCCACCACTAGGCGCTCCCTGCGGGCCTGGAGGATCTGTACCGTAATCAACCGAAGCTTCATCAGCCTGTTGCTGTGGCATCGGTGAGGGGCCCTCGGTATCGTTTGCATCACCGGCATACGGCATACTGTATCCCAACGGAACGCCATAACCATACGCCAACCAGGGGTAACCAGCGTAGACGGCAGGGTAGCGTTCTCCATGTCTCCCGTCCCGGTTGCCGCCCGTTGGATGAGTCGGGACCCCACCCGGCCAGTGTCTCGGCTGACTACCTTGCGCGGGTGGCAAGTGCACCGATGGCGCAATATTTCGGGGAGGTCCTGAGAACGTGGGAGCAGGTGCAGAGTGGACTGCGCCAGCAAAGTTTCCTGATGCGGCAGATCCGGTCGCCCCGGCACGTTGAGCCGACAGTGGTACATGGATTACAAGGCTAGTCGCGAAAACCAGCAACGGAACTTGAACAAAACCAGTGAGCCCACGCCGCATAACGTCATTTTACCCATTTAATAAGATGCAGTTTCCCATCTTGCGACTCAACTCCCCGTAACCGTGGTGCCGGTCGAAGACTCTCCACCGAACAACGGACGTGGGTGTCCCACGTCCCCCGATTTCCTGTGGAGTTTCGTGGGTTCCCTGAACTTCATGCGCCTCTCCTTAATGAAAGGCGCACACGCGGTCCTTTCCAGAGCCGCCTACAGGAAATTCGGGGCATTTCGCTTGTTTTTCGCGAGCCCTGATTACTCCAGAACCGGGAAGGGGCTCACCGCGCCTGCCCGCGAACGGGGCTTCACCCACACAGGCATGGCCAGCTCCGGCATCGGTTTTGCGGTAAAAAACTTCCGTGTGTAATGGGACAACCATCGCGCTCCAGAATTCGCTTTCTTGCGCCGCGCGCTGTCAGTGCTGATCCCGGTACCCGCGTACATCTTGCGATAGAGCTTGGAAAGGAAACAAAACGCGATCCGCGATCGCAGCGTCGGGGCGATCCCGGATCGCTTCCAAACTAGCGGGAAGCTGTAAAACCGGTCCCACACCCCTTGTGTCCGGTTGCTGATCTCCTGCGAGCTCATCACCGGGTGCGGCATAAACATCTTGGGCCGGGTCGCCGCCGGAATCAGCCAAAACCGCGTCACAGGAATCCCCTCGACATACACAGGATCTTTCTCCTGCTCTTTTTCCCAACGCAGAAAGTCCACCGTTCCCGGGAACGGCGTCAGCAAAACGAATTGGGCAAACGCCAATCCTGCGCGCGCTGCCAAATCGGCAGTGGCTTCAAAAGTATCCGGCTTATCCGACGGTAGCCCGAAGATGAACGACCCTAGCATGTGCAGCCCATGGGCACGGAATGTCTGCAGCTGCTTTACCAGGTTTTCGCCGGTTAGATTGAACTCCTTGAAAACTGACTTCAACCCTTCCGGAGTCACCGCCTCCACGCCGACCAGCCCGCCCTTGATATTGGCTCGGCGCATAGCGTCCAGATAGTCCGGATCTTCTGCCGATTCCATGGTGATTTGCGTAAAGAACACCATGTTCTTCGGCAGCTTTGCCAACTCCGCCATCAGCGCGAACTTGTCGCTGCGGATCTGCTCCAGCTCCGCCAGCTTGGCGTAATTCTTCTGTTCCCTGGCCAGCCGCAGATCAGTCAGGGTAACGGGATAAAAATTATCGTCCGCCAGCGCGATGTACCGGAAGCCCATCCGCCGTAATTGGACAATCTCTTCAATGACGCTCTCAAAGGGCCGCTGGCGAGGGCGCTGACCGTCCGTGCGCCACACCGAGCAGAAGGAGCAATGCTTGGGACAACCACGAACTGTCTGCACCGAAGCCCACATGTATTTGTCGGCGGGCAACAAGTCCCAGCGGGCGGCAACAAACTGGTCCGCATCGATTTTCCCACCCTCGTAAATTCTCTCCGGGGTGCCCTGGATGCATGCTTGGAGCACCTTACCCCAGATAACATCGCCATCCCCCTTGACCACCGCGTGCGCGCAACCCCGCTCCAGTGCTTCCTCCGGGTAGAGCGTAGCGTGAATGCCGCCGAAGACGACCCAGGCCCCGCGCTCCCGCGCCATGCGCCCAACCTCGTAGCCACGCAGGGCGTTCCCGGTATGTATGCCGATGCCGACAAAGTCTCCGCTCTGGATGACTTCGGGCACCAGCGCTTCCAGCGTCTCGTCCACGATGACGGGATCCCCAAATGAGAGGGGCGTGGCCGCGGCCAGCACATAAAGCCACCGGGGAGTGATAACAGCCGTACCAAAAGAGTGATCGCTGGGATTAACGAGAAAAACAGCCATGGGAGAAGTCCTTTCGTGACACGCTAACTCGCACAAGACAGGCGAGTTACGATGACAATGGTCACTAGAGCTTCTCGAGAGGAGCAGAAGAGATCACGTTTAGCAACGTGCTAAGACTAGTCTTAAAAAGAGAAGAAGTATATAAAATATGGCGCAATATGACGCTATTTGACGCGGACTTCGGCCTCGCTCTTCCCGAAGTGGATTTGGCAATCGCTCCCTAAAGCTAACACTTCATTGAATCTAACCTGTTGCGTCGACCCGTTCGGGCTACGGCTGGTCCAGGCCCCCGGGGACAGATTTCTCAAACCTAAAGGGCCTGCGACTACCTCCGCCAGCGGGCTTCCGAAGTTGTACGCGTCCCCTTCCAGGTGGTGGGCAAACAATTGCGCCCCGGGACTGAGCATCACCAGGTGCGATCCGTAAGCAGCACCCATGCGCATGCGAGGCGGAGTGCTCAGCATCGACTGGCAACCCCAGCAGGGGTTCAAACTCTTCTTTTGCCGCAGCAACTCCAGGTCGAAAAAATTCTCTGCATCGCAATGTGGGCAAAGAAAAATGGCATCGCGTAGCGCACACATCTCCTTGCGCCACTCATTCTCCATCACCCGGGCGTCGGGATCGTGCAACCCTGCCGTGAAGGCGCGGATAAAAAGCTTGTGCAGCGAGCCAGGATAGATCGGCCAGTAGCTGAGCGGGCAATCATGCACTCCAGGGACCGGGCGATTGGAATCGTTGTTGGGATCGAAGATAAACACCGGATCCACCGTGCAAAGCCGGTGCGATTGATCGGGATCGGATGCGTCATAGGGCAAGGTCATTTCACGTTTGCCGCGCAACGGATGTCCAATCACAAAAATGCGGAAGAGCAGCACAGCCAGCGAGAAGCGGTCGCTGGCGGCGTTGGGGGCCACCAGGTCCCTGGCCACCTCGGGGGCCATAAAGTCGGGCGTGCCCTTGATGCTGCCCGGCTTCAGGTTCACATCCACATTGTCGTTATCGGCAATGCGAATGTCTCCCGTGTCAGGGTTGAAAAATACATTGCCAAAATTGATATCCCGATAGCACAGGCCGGCGGCGTGCAGCTTGAGAAAGCTATGCGCCAGGTTGAACCCCACCATGGAGAGCGCCCGGAAAGTTGGTGCGGTCTGGCCGCCAATCAAGCCCGCCATGCTGATGAACTCGGGCGTCTTGATGGGCATCAGGTAGCCGCCGTAAGCACTGCTGCGGGGATACGAGACCAGGTCGAAAGGCCACAGAAACTGTTCCGTAGGCGTGCCGCTGCTGATGGCTACCTTCAGGCGCTCCCACAGCCTTTGGTCTGCAGACAGAAACTCCGGCCGATACCACTTGAGGGCATAGTGATGGTCGCCGATACGCGCGCGATACACTTCGGCCTGTGCGCCTTCGCCCAGCGCGTCTTCAATC
>CAZSUK010000353.1:0-18765 GCA_964609355.1 uncultured Acidobacteriaceae bacterium
CCAGATAGGCGATGCACGATTGCTCGTCGGGAAACCAGGTGCGAAATTGCCGCCATGTAGCAGGATAATCAGGCTGCAAATCGGCTTTTGGACCGAAAACCACTATATCTTGAGTCTACTGTACTAAGGCAGCTACCCCACTTTAATTAATTTGATCATGTTGCCTGTTTCATGGGTGGTTGCGTCTCCCCAGCGGCAGGTAAAGACCAGTACCAGACCCCTCTGATTCCATCTTTGGCACTGCGAACGCCCAGATCGAATTTGGCGCGGCGCAGAGTCGCGATGCGAAGGCCATCCCGCTTGGCGGCGGTCTCGACTGTGCCTTGCGTTTGGCTTCCATTCTGCAAGTACTCGCGCAGCCATTCACCGGCAAACTTGCGTTGGGGGAGGCCTGCGCCGGTGGGGCGGTCTGCCAGCATTTCCTCCCGGGTCAGCTTGCTGAGACCAGTCCAGAGGAAGTTTCCGGCATCATCAATTCTGTACGAGAGCGGTGGAGCGAGAGGCCCCAGGTTCGACTTGATCTGCAACAAAGCGGGCTGTGATGGAGCGTCAGGGGAAGTGCCGGCGAGAAACTCGGTGCGGAAGGCGGTGGAGAACTCGAGGGAACCCTGGCCGCGAAGGGAGGGTCTGCCGGCGCCACGTTTGCTGAGATGGCGAAGTGAGAAGAATGCAGCAGTGGCGCCTCTCAGCCAGGCTCGCGAGTTTCTCTAACAGAGAAAGGGTTTCTGTAGGTTGACGGAGATCGCCGACGCCAGAGTAGTTGAGGAATGAATCGAGAATCACGAGGCGGGCATGGGTTCGCTCAAGTGCATCTTCGAGGACGGAGATATCGCGGAGGTTCAAAGAGGCCGATGACGGGGAGACGGCTCCGCGCAAGACGGCGAAACGTCTGGAGTCTCCATGGAGCCCGGCGAAGCGAGGAAGAGATTTCCGAACTGTCGTGCTCCATCGAGGCGTACAAGACTGTGCAAGGTTCGAGTTTTTCGCCGGTGACCGGGGCTCGCCCACGGCTCAGCGCGGCCGCAATCGCGAGGGCGATCCAGGTTTTTCCCGATCCAGGCGCTCCGGAGATCATGGCCAAGGTGCCGGATGCGAGCCTGTCTTGCCAGAGCCATTGGACGGGGCGGGCCTGGAGGTCGCAGAGGTAGACAATATCCGCGCAGGCGGCGATGGCAGTTGGTTCGGCGGGTAATGAGAGCGGCGCGAGCGAAGCGTCTTGCGGTGAGTCTTCTGGTCTGTTGATGGTCATTCTGCGACTCCGTGGTTTTTTCTATTCCTGCGAGCACGGTAATATGCGCCCAGAATGGGCGTCGAGAGGGGCTTTGAAATAAACATGAGGAAAAGAGTCGGGAACTCGTTCAAGTTTTGGCCGGGTTTTGGGGGCTCTTTGAGTAGGGGCAAACAGCAGGTGGGTCAGCAGGGGCTAAAGCCCGGGATTATTTCAGTTCTATGGCCCGACTAAAGTCGTGCCCTGATACAAAGCCAAGTGGTAACTAAACCTCTTCAGGCTCCCCCTTCAACCCCTGTGGCCTATGAAAGCCCTCGTTTTTCTTTCGGGACGACCACGTACTCGTCCATTCAGAGAGCGGATTCGCGTGCACCTGTGACGCCCGCAACAGGCTTGAAGGGGAGGCCTGTGGTATCCCACATCTCGCGAAAAACGAGCGAGATATGGGGCACCCGGCTATTGTGGCGGGGATAGAGTGAGCAGGCACAGTCAAGAGTTAAAAGGAGTTATTTCGCTCACTGGTGTAGAGTCTGAGGTTACTTCGGTGCAGTTATCGGCTTTGCGATCAATCACTGTGTCCATGTGCGTCATTCGGGTTATGTGACCCAGACGATCGGTCACCTATTCTCGACAGAAGTAAGCTTGGCGTTCTGGTAAGAAGTATGCCCTGGTGTTCGGTTTCGTTTTGACTGAGATTGCCTGGAGAAGCTTAACGCTCAACTCTATGCGGCCACGAACCGATGTGCTCGTAAGCGTAAGTGTCTTGCTGACGGTGGTACTGGGGACGGTTTCCCCAGCGCACGTCTTTGGCCGATGGCAGATCTTTGCCTGCTATCTTTGCCTGTCGTTGATCGGTGCCTGCTTCAAGGTGGCATTGCCTGGCGGCGAGATTGCGCTCTCGTTCAACGTACCCTACATCCTGCTCTCGATCATGTGGCTGCCACTGCCTGCCGTGCTGGCCGTCGCTGCAGCCTCTGCGCTGGTGATCTGCACCTTCAGAGCTTCTCCCCGCAATACCCTGGTGCAGATCCTGTTTCATTTGGCCAACGCCATCAACTCCGCCTTCGTTGCGTGGTTTATCTACTACGCAGCGAAGAAAGCGTCAGGTCAATCATTGCCCTCGCTGGTGTTCGCGGCGATGGCCTACTTCGCCATCAACACGATCTCAGTTGCGGCGGTATTGGCTACTCTGCGGAATAAGCCGCTGTTCGGCGTGTGGCGGCATTTCTTTTGGGCATGGCCGTATTATCCGGCAGGCGCAGTAGTGGCCTCACTCACCTACTACGTCGAGGTACACCTTGGGCGATTCACCGCCCAACTGGTGCTGCCCCTGGCATACCTTCTCTATCTCATCTGCAAAAGCTATTCTGGCAGGCTGGCGGAACGCCGCAAACATGCGGAGGACATAGCCGCACTGCATCTGCGGACTATGGAAGCTCTTTCGCTGGCCATTGAGGCCAAAGACCAGAAAACGCACGATCATCTTTGCCGCGTACGGGTGTACGCAGCAGGCATCGCTGCGGCCATGAAATTGGATGACAACGAGAGAGACGCCCTGATGGCTGCGGCCCTGCTGCATGACATCGGAAAGCTCGCCGTACCGGAATACATCATCAACAAGCCGGGCAGGCTGACGCCCGAGGAATTCGATCGAATGAAGATCCATCCGGTGGTGGGAGCGCAGATCCTCGAACGCGTATCCTTTCCCTATCCAGTGGTGCCCATCGTGCGGTCGCATCATGAACACTGGGATGGAAGCGGGTATCCAGACGGGCTGAAGGGCGAAGAGATACCGGTGGGGGCAAGGATCCTCGCGGTCATCGACTGCTTTGATGCCATGGCATCGGATCGCCCCTACCGCCGTGCCCTTCCTATCTCCGGCGCCGTTGCCCATGTACAAAAGCTTGCCGGCATTCAATTTGATCCGCAAGTGGTGCGCATCCTTTTCCAGCTTCAAGAAGAGCTAGAAGGGAAAGCGCTTGCAGAGAGCAGAAAAATGGAACCCTTGAAGACCGACATTACGGTGAGAAAGGGAGAAGCTCCAAGCGCAGGGTATGAGAGAAGTGGACCGGCATCCGGAAGCGGGGCCGGAGCCGGCATGGATCCCGACACACGTACGCGGTTTGAGAGCGGGATCAAGAGCATGATTGCGGAGACGCTGCAGACGGTGGGGTCTGAGGATTCGCTGGGTTGCGTGTCGGCGACGCTAGCAGTTCTCATTCCGTTCGACATTCTTACGATCTACGTTCTTGAGGGCGAGTTGCTACGGCCGTATTACGTCAGTGGAAACCGCGCCGTATCGCTTTCGAGCGCTGCGCTGCCAGTCGGTCTGGGTCTGTGCGGCTGGGTGGCTCAGAGCCGGCAGCACATCCTGAATGGGAATCCATCGGTCGAGGTTGAGATCCAGACCGCGGATCCGCGGATATCACAGATGCATTCCAGCCTGGCTATTCCACTCGTGGATGATGAAGGCTCCGTGATCGGCGTTCTTGCACTCTATCACTCAGAGCGGGATGCCTTCAGCGTTAGTCATCTTGACTTGCTTCTTTCCTTGCAGGCGTCGTTCACGGGGTTTCTTGTGCGGGTTTTGCCGGACGCGGCAGGTTCGATTTTGGATCAGTCTCCGTTGCAAGCGGAGACCTCTGGCGTTGCAATCGTGTGATGGGAGAGGGTTCGGGGGGCAGAGACTTCCCTCAGGGATGATTCGTAGCGGCGCCGGGTGAAGTGCGCTTGGGAGCGGGCTTGTCTGGCAGGCTAGTCGCTCCAACTCCGTATTTCGCGTCGTAGGTCTTGATGAGTTGGCCAGTGATATCAACATTGCCAGCTGTGTACCAGACAACCGGTGCAGTTTCAGTTCCTCGTTCAAATACAGCCGCGTAGCCATGTTGTTGAGAAAAGTCCTGTAGGAGCGAGAAGACCTTCTGCGCCACCTGCTGAAACGCTTGTTGCGATTCGGCTTGAGAGTCGTTTTTGAAGTCCTCAGCTTCACGTTGAAGTTGTTTCTCCCTCGTCCCAAGATCCTGAAGCTTCTGATTCCTCTCGGCGTCTGTCAGCTTAGCGGCAGCATCATTCAAGCTTTTCTTTGTAGCCTCGATATCCTCGTTCAACTTTTGCAATTCCCGCTCTCTTGGCGCGTATTTCTTCTCGAGGGCGCCCAGAGTTCCCTGAGCCTCGGCCGTTCCAAGCACCACTGCATTGAAATTAACGACCGCTATATTCGAGGGTGTTGAGGCGGCTGGAGCGGTTGGCATTGAGCTGTTGCTTTGTGCCAGGGCCGCAGTCATTGCACAAACAGCACCGAAAGAGAGCATGACGGTTCCTAGCCGCTTCATCGCGAACTCCTTTTGGACAATGGAAGTGCTTACCAGCTTTGCCTGGGATCGATATGAAATACAGGGGTGTTGAACCTAAAGTCAGGCACGAGCGCGCTTGCGCCGGCGTTCAGTGGAGAATCGGAACGGGGAAGAGACGCTAGCGTGAGATCGAAGTGAAACGAGCGTTCTTCAGGCTTGCCGTCCCACTTACGGCCAAACAAACTGGCAGCATACGGTTTTGTGAAGAGCGGCGTGTTCAGCGCTAGATATGGGTGAGTAACATCCCCATAGCTAATAGGAGATCCTGTCAGCACTGCTCTCCCGGGAACGGCGGATCTGCGTTTAGTTCGCCTTTTGTTTACAACTGCAGTATGAACGACCCCAGGAAACTGCAGGGCGGTGTCTGAGACAGCTTTCGGCCTTGCTTCCGTTTGAGATGGAAACTGTCCAGACGCTCGTTCAGCATGAGAAGTCGATGCAACTTTCCAAGCTACCGCGATGAAAAGCGTTAGCACTGCGGCGATCGCGGCATAACGAGCAAATTGAAGAGAAAAAACTGCGGACGTTTCGGGTTTGAGCGGTATACCTGCGGCGACCGCTCTTTGGATAAATCTCTCTTCCATCCCCTTGGGAGTTTCACTGTTGTTCGGCCGGATCTCCGTCAGGAATAACTCGCGGCTCAAAGTAGCCATCTCCACCATGTAGTTCCGGCAGGAAGCACATCCCGATACGTGCTGCTCAAGCTCTTCCAGTTCAGAGCCGGAGAGATGGCCGGTAGCCGACAACGCACTTTGCATCTCGTAGAACCTGTGGTCACGGATCACTTTCCAACCTCCCTCTCACTGGGACAATGACGTTCAGCGCGAAACGCTATCCGAAGTTTTTCGAGCCCGCGGTACAGGTTGTGGCGGACGACACGCACGCTTTCTCCGGTTTTCACCGAAACTTCTTCCGCAGTCAGGCCCTCGTAGTAAATCAGTTCGATGGTGCGGCGTTGACGTGGCTGCAAGGACTTGAGCACCTGGCCAACAAGAACGCTATTCTCAGTTGCGGATTGTCCGAACGCTGGTCTCTGGAGTGCATACGAAACCTCTTCAAGGGGGTCGGTTTCGAAGAATTTATTGGCTATTTGGGAGCGACGGCAATTGAAAGTCCGGTGATATGCAAACATCAGCAGCCAGGTTTTGAAGGTTCCCTTGGCGGGATCAAATTGATGGATCGACCGAAACACATCCAGGAAAATCTGCTGCACCGCATCCTCAGCCTCAGCATCATTTCTCAGCACCCGGCGCGAAATTTCAAACACTAAAGGACTGTGGCGCTTGAACAACACCGCCAGCGCTTCTGCGTTCCCACTCTCAAGTTGATCGGCCAGGTCCTCATCGGAGCACAGATGCTGCTTGAGGCGGTCCAGTATAGATGTTTCCGCGATAGGAGGAGCCAGGACCTGTTCGAAAGCTCCATCTGGTTCGCGGGCCAGAGCGCCGTCCGGATTCAAGCGAGCGATTCGCCACATCATTCGTGCGCTCCCATGCTGCGACATCTTGCGAGAACCAGGAACTTGTGCGGCGCAACGAGAAGTTTAGTCATCCCGGGATCTTCTCCTGCTAATGTATGCACCAAATCTCCTCAGTTTTCCCCGTATGTTCAGAAATTTCTTGAGTTCCGCTTTTTCTTCGCCTGGGATTGTGGTTGGACCTCTACTCGAGCTAACGCAGGAGTTCATCCAGACGAGAGCGATAGGTTCGGCTCACGCGCAACGTTTTGCCGTCGCGGAGCGTTAGAAGTGCATCTCGATTTGCCGATGGATCGATGCGCGCAATGTGTTCCACCTGGACGATCGTCGAGCGGTGAATCCGTACGAACTGCGCCGGGTCCAGGCGAGCCTCGAGCGACGTGAGGGGTTCACGGACTAAGTGAGTTCTACCGCCAACATGCAATCCAGCATAGTCACCCAACCCCTCAATCCAATCCACATCTGCCGCCTGAACGAAGGTAAATTCATTACCGCGGCGTACTGGAAAACGCTTGATGATCCCCCGATTGGCCTCTTTATCTGCGAACGCTAGAAGTCCGTAAAGACGCTCGAAGTTGGCCTCCTGACGGTGTAGAGCTAACATGCGTCGCGCACGTTCGATACAAGCCGCAAATCGTTCATCGTCAATCGGCTTCAGGAGGTAGTCGAGCGCTTCCACATTAAAAGCATCCAGGGCGTACTCCTCATGCGCTGTAAGAAACACTATGCAGCGGGCTTGCTCTCTAGGCAGCTCTCTCAGGAGATCCAGCCCGGAAATGCCAGGCATTTCAACGTCGACAAAAATCAGATCAGGCGAGACCTGCGGAATCCTTGCGCGCGCCTCCTCGCCGGTACTACACTCCCCAACCACCAGCATGTCGGAATAGGCAATTAAGCGCGTGGTGATACCAACTCTAGCTAGCGGTTCATCATCGACAACCAGAACGCGAATGTTCATCTTGCGGTCCCTGAGGAAACGGAAGAAGCCGTGGTCAGAGGAAATTGAATCGAGACCAAGAACCGATTGTTCGGAGCAGTGGCGGCTTTAACGCTCCCGCGTTCCCCGTAAAGTTTCTCCAGTCGCGTCTTAGTGTTCGCCAAGCCAAGCCCGTTTCCTTCGTCAACGGACTGCATCAGCCCTTCCGTACGATCATTTTCTATATCGATTCGCAGCTGTCCTTCGACTACAGAAGCTGTGATCGAGACCTCTCCACCATTCGGACAACGTGCGATGCCGTGGCGGATGGAATTCTCCACAATCGGTTGCAAGAGAAATCTGGGGACCTGAGCCTCGTAAGCTTCTGAGGTAACGCTCAGCGAGACAACAAGACGAGGTCCAAAACGAACCTTTTCGATGGAAAGGTATTCCTCTGCGACGGCCAGCTCTTCTCGTAAAGTCACGAGATGAGCTTCCGGGAAACTGAGGGTTGTTCGGAGTAAAGCGGCGAGCTTTGCGATCATCTCCGTTGCCCGTTCAGGCTGTTTGCTTACGACGAGCGACGAGATGGCATTCAGGGTGTTGAACAGGAAGTGAGGCTGCAACTGGTAACGGAGCGCCTGAAGTTGTGCCTCACGGGCAGTCGCTTCTGACGCCAACAATCTATTCCTCTGCTCCTCGACGGTACCGTAATGCTTGATCCCGAAGTAAAGTGCGCTCCATGCGATG
This sequence comes from uncultured Acidobacteriaceae bacterium, assembly GCA_964609355.1. GTDB lineage: Bacteria > Acidobacteriota > Terriglobia > Terriglobales > Acidobacteriaceae > PALSA-350. The sequence continues at coordinate 7,725 of CAZSUK010000353.1, forward strand.
AGAATGATCGCGCCTTCGAATGCCCGGGCAGCGACCATACTCCAGCTGAGGGGTGTCCGGGGCTCAACCAGGTGGAGCGCAATAAGAGCGGATACGACGGTGCATAGAAATCCCAGGATGTACGAGAATCCCCCTGATAGAAACAAGGCAGAAGCTAACGGGGTAGACCGGCGCCAGAGGAAATGACAACAAGCATATAGAACAAAGCTGGCCAAAAACGTGGAACAAAGGAAAGCGGCCTGGTAATCCACTGCTTCCCGCATGTGACGAAATGGGATGTACGAGACGGCCGTTGCCAGTCCATACAGCGCCCATCCGCCGAGCTGGAGCGGCCAAAAAGAAGGAGCGCGACGCTGGAGAGCAGTCTGGGGCACTTGTCCATTCTAGCGACCGGGTTCTTCCACCGAAACCGCGTGGGCGCATGAAATGCACGACTCACCGCAGAATTGCGGAAGTTCGCCACATGTGACTTTCGTCCCCGGTCGACTCGACGTTAGGTTTCTGCTGGACGTCAGGCGAAGGTGGCGTAATGACTGTACGAAGAGGAATGGTCAAGATCGTTTTGTGTGCTGTGGTTCTGACGCTGTGCGCTATTGCGGTCATTACGATGGGCACAGCAAAGGGGCTGGCTTCGCCATCAAGTATGGCCCCTCTTCCGAACCCGGGAACGTACCTAGTCGATCCGGCCCATACTTTCGCCTACTTTGGCGCGATGCACCATATTGTCGGGCTGGTACGGGGCAGATTCGACAAGGTTACCGGAACGATCTCCGCCGCGAAGGAGCCTGCGGACTGCGCTGTCGATATCTCGATTGACACGGCGAGTATCGATACGCAGGTCACCAGGCGGGACGAGGACTTACGTGGACCGGATTTCTTCGATGTGAAGAACTTTCCGGCGATGACTTATCGCGGCCGAGGCATTCGGAAGAGCGCAGAAGACGCGTGGGTGATGGATGGCTTGCTCACCATTCGTAGCGTGACAAAAGAGGTGCCGTTGACGTTCCGGTTCAAGGGACTGTTCCCCGACATGCCGGCGGGAACGCCCGCGCGCACTTCGTTCCATGCATCGGCAGCTGTGAAGCGCGGCGACTTCGGAATGACGCGCGACAATCTGATGGAGCTCGGGCCAAATCCGAAGGGGCCGGACGTCGAAATCGAAATCGACGTGGAGGCAAACGCGAGTACGCCGGCTAAGTGATTCGCGAGTTTTCCGTCGACCTAATTGTCTGGTGAACAATATTTGAATGGCGGGGGCACACGAGAGATGTGGGACGAGAGTTCGTTAGAGACTTTGTGGCAGGATATCCGCCAAGCCCTCCGCACCCTGCGCAACAATCCAGGGTTCACCTTTGCAGCGCTTACCGCCCTTACCATCGGCATCGGCGCGAACACCAGCATCTTCAGCGTCGTCGACAAGGTCCTGCTACAGCCCCTCCCCTACCCTAACCCACAAAGCATCGTCCAACTCGGCCGGAAGTTTCCCGTTGGCGTCTCATACCCGACCTCAATTCCTAAGTACATGGTCTGGCGAGATAACGATGTTTTCTCATCCATGGCGTTATACGATCTGGACGGGCCCGCTTTCAACATAGACAACGGCGACTTTCCAGAGCAGATCAAGGGCGCTCATGTGTCAGCCGACTACTTTACAGTCTTCGGCATCTCACCCGTGATCGGCCGCGCCTTTAACCAGGCAGAAGATCTTCCCAACGGCCCCAAAGCCGCGCTGATCTCAGAAAATCTCTGGCGATCCCACTTCGGCTCCGATGCCCGGATCCTCACCCGCACCATCAATCTCAACTCTTTGTCTTACCCTGTGGTCGGCGTTATACCATCACGGTTCACCGCAAAACCAGACGCCGAAGTATGGATACCGCTTCAAGCTGATCCGCACAGCATCAACCAGGGCCATTACCTGCAGATCGCCGCGCGTCTGAGACCTGGTGTTTCCATGTCGCAGGCGCAAGCCGAAATGCATACGGTCGGCGAGCGCTTCCGCCGCCTTTATCCGAAGTATATGGACAAGACCGAGAGTATCGCGGTGGTACCTATGCGTGAGGCCATTGTCGGCGACATCAGGAAAACTCTTTACGTTCTGTTCGGGGCGGTCGCCTTCGTGCTGCTCATCGCTTGCGCCAATGTTGCCAATCTGCTGCTGGCACGCTCCAGCGGCCGCCACCGCGAACTGGCGATTCGCGCCGCCCTGGGCGCCAGCCGCTGGCGAGTCATCCGCCAATTGCTCACCGAGAGCGTATTGCTCTCCACGGTGGGTGGTTTCCTCGGCCTGATTCTCGGAGTTCTGGGCGTTCGCACGCTCCTGCTTTTAATCCCGGGTGACATCCCGCGTGTCGATCCGGCTCAACTCAGAAACCCATTCGAGTTTCTCGACTGGAGAATTTTTGTCTTCACCATTGGGGTCTCCCTTCTGACCGGCATCCTGTTCGGCCTCATCCCGGCGCTTCAGGTTTCAAAGCCAGACGTCGCTTCGACCTTAAATGAGGCGGGCACCCGCTCCTCCACCAGCCGGCATCAGAACTTCACCAGCAAGATTCTGGTCGCCGTCGAGATGGCCCTGGCGCTTATGCTTCTCATCTCCGCCGCCCTCCTCATCCGCACTTTCGCCAGCCTCAGTTCTGCCGAATCCGGCATCGACTCCCATCACGTCTACACGATGCTTACGTCCCTCGCTGACGATCGTTATCGAACTACAGAGGCCACGACCCAGCTCACTCGCCAGGCCCTAGGGAACATCGAGTCGATTGCCGGTGTGGAGAGCGCTTCTACTTCCCTCGTTGTTCCCGCAACAAGCGCCATCGGGCAGCTCGCCTTTGACATTCCCGGAAAAGCCATACCTTCCGGCCAGGAGCATAGCGGACCCGAACAATGGCGCGCAGTTTCGCCTCACTTCTTCAAAGTGTTGCGCATTCCCCTGTTGAACGGCCGGGTCTTCACTGAACATGACGACATGGCGGGTGCCCCAGTCGTCATCGTCAGCGCGGCGTTTGCCCGGAAGTATTTCGCAAAAGAGAACCCGATCGGCAGGACGCTTGACATTGGGAAAGGGATCGGCCCCACCTATGCCGATTACGCGCGGCGAGAGATCGTAGGGGTTGTGGGTGATACCTGTGAGACCGGACTTGTCGGCGGCAAAGTCCCCGTCATGTATATACCTCAGGCCCAGCAACCGCAGGGCATGACCAAGTTATTTAATAGCTCTGTCCCACTGGCCTGGGAAGTGCGGTCCAGCCTTGACGAAAAGTCGCTCATCTCCGCCGTCGCCAAAGCAATTCGTGAAGTGGACGGCCGGTTGCCTTTGGGTGAGGTACGCTCAATGGACAAAATCCTTGCTGACAGTATCTCGCAGCAGAATTTCAACATGCTTCTACTCTCCATTTTCGCCACCTCGGCTCTCCTGCTCGCCGCGATTGGTATCTACGGCGTAATGTCCTACTCGGTCCAGCAACAAACCAAGGACATCGGAGTTCGCCTGGCTCTCGGAGCAGACAAAAGCACGATACTCGCGATGATCTTACGGCAGGGGCTCATGCCTGCGTTCATCGGCGTCGCCGCAGGCCTTGCCGGAGCTTTCGGTTTGACGAGACTTATGGAAAGTCTGCTCTATGGGGTGAAATCGGTGGATCCCGCCAGCTTCTTCGGCGTGTCCGCAATTCTATTGATGGTCGCCCTGCTCGCGGTTCTCTTTCCGGCGCGGCGCGCCATTTCCTTAGATCCTGTCGCGGCCCTTCGCAACGATTAATGGCGGAGAAGGCCACTGCAACCGTGGCAAGTAATGCGTGGAAGCGGTGAAGTGGTAGGGCTCCCAGCCGCAAGGCGGGTGCTCAAATCGTTGACCGGGTAAGGGATAGCACCGGGAAAAGTGCACCGCCAGAGTAAACGATACGGAAAGTTACCGAAAATCAGACTTTACAGGAACATACTGATCGTTTTCTATTCAGGAAGATGAGAACTCGAAAGCTGAAGGGAATACGAGTCTGGGTATGAGATTGTGACTTATCGGAGGAATCCTTCGATGCCGGACGAATGGGGCAACTATCGGCTGAGGTCGGCAACCCGCGTGATTGATGCGTTACGATTGTATGCTGGCGGTTCACTTCGCCTGCTGGTTCGGAACAAGAGATTCGCCGCCGTGGCTATTCTGGCACTTGCTCTTGGCATCGGTCCAAACGTTGCAATTTTCAGCATAATTTATGCCGTCTTTTTGGCGCCTCTGCCCTATCCTCATGCAGATCGCATCGTTAGCAGCCACGTTCTCCTGAAGGGCGAACCAGCGGCTATTTTCGCCGCGGACTTTGCGCAAATTCAGGCCAATGCCAAGTCCTTCGAAGCCTTGCAATTTACCTCTTCGATTCCATTACACCTTACCAATCCCGATCACTCGCAGGGTCGGGAGTTGGGTAGTGCCTTCACCACCTCGGGAGTGCTGTCTGTGCCGATCATCACGGGTCGCGACTTCCTACCCGACGACGGCGGACCGGGTAAGGACCATCTCGTAATCATCAGTCATTCATTGTGGGCCAACCGATTTGATAGCGACCACAACATCATTGGCAAACCGATTCTCATAAATGACGAGCCTTACACCGTCATCGGTGTCTGGGCCGCCGGTGTCAAGGATCGCATCCTTGAGTCAAGCTTTGCCGTCCCTCTCAAATTCCTTCCTGGCGTGCACTATCCGTATTGGGGGAGCTTTGCTGGACGCCTCAAGGAGGGTGTGACCATCGCGCAGGCCCAGGCCGAACTCTCGACTCTCCAGCGACAAATTTTTGCCGCGTACGGTGACAATAAACACCACTGGTGGTCCATCACCGTGACACCGCTTCGCAATGCAACGCTTGACCGCAACCTCGAGCGCAACCTTTGACTGTCATTTGCTGCCGTCGCTTTCGTCTTCTCCATCGCATGCGTAAATGTTGCCAATCTGCTGCTCGTTCGGGTGACCACCCGCCGTCAGGAGTTCGCCGTCCGGTCCGCGCTCGGTGCAAGCCGGCATAGAGTATCTGCTCAACTCATCACCGAAAGCCTGACGCTTGCCATATTCGGCGGAATTCTCGGTATCGGTTTAGGTTGGGTCACCATGAGCGTAGGAAGGGCGAGGCTACCGCACGTGCCCGCCGAGGTCAACATCGCACTCAGTGTGCCGGTCCTGCTCTTTGCGCTCGCCTCCACGGTCTTGTCTGGCCTCTTCTTCGGCTGCGCTTCCGCATGGTATGCGGCCAGGCTCAACCTCAGCGAAACCTTGAAACAAGGGGTACGCTTCAAGACCGGTCGCTCACGTATGCATGTTCAAAGTATTTCGGTGGCAACAGAATTCGCCTTGGCGCTTACGCTCCTATCGGGCGCCGGAATGGCCATGCACAGCCTTTGGAATCTCAGCAGAATCGATATCGGGATTCGCACCGATCATGTCATAACGGGAGTTTTGTCTCCCAGCGGAACTGGAATCACATCTTTGTCACCCGAACAGTCGCTCACAAATGCGCGCATCTCTCTCGACACGATCGGCGCCGTTCCCGGCGTCGAAGGTGCTGCGCTTTCCATGGAACTCCCACTCCAGGCCCGGGCCGCCGTTCCTTTCACCATCGCCGGCCGTCCCGTCTCTCCTGCGGATCAGCCGATCGCACAAATGGAGGACGTTACACCCAGCTATTTCGCCACTCTTGGCATTCGCATCTTACGCGGTCGGTTCTTCAATGAGGGCGACAACCTCACCAGCCCACAGGTGGTTATCGTTAACCAGACTTTCGTTCGCCAGTTTCTGTCTGGGTCTGATCCGCTTGGCAAACGCCTTCTCCTGCCCATCCTCCATGGCACTCAGGCGCCGGGGCCGCCCGTATCGCATCAGATCGTCGGTGTGATCCATGATGTGGCGAACGGCCGGCACCTTACTGACAAGCCCACGCCCGCAACTACATGCCTTTCTACCAAAACCCGTTCCCCTACTTCGACCTCGATGTACGGACTGAAATCGACCCTGGTTACGTGGCCAGCAGTCTGCGGAGCGCCCTTAAAAGAGTTGACCCCCCACTCACGCTAAGTAACCTACAAATCTTCGAGCACTTTATCCAGGACCAGTTCACGAGCGATCGTTTTACATTGGCGTTGTTTGGCGGATTCGCAACGGTCGCCTTGATATTGGCAGCGCTCGGCATCTACTGTGTCATGGCATTCGCCGTGGCGCAAAGAATTCGTGAGATCGGTATTCGAATGGCGCTCGGTGCACAGCGGGACGAGGTGGTTTTTCTTATCTTGCGTGACGGACTTCAGATGGCGACGGCTGGTATGGTCATCGGTCTGGCAGGGGTCTTCGTACTCGGACGATTAATGCATAGCGCGTTGTTCGGCGTAGGGCTGGTAGACTACCCCAGTTTCCTCGTGGTTGCGGTTCTTTTGTTGGTCGTAGCGATTCTCAGTTCCTGGATTCCCGCTCGACGATCTGCGCGAGTTGACCCCATGATTGCGCTACGTGAGGAGTGATGCCTCACTACGGATGAGTTCCGAGAAAATACAGTGTAATGATTACCCGCAGAGGCCAGCACCCTCCGCCCATGGGTAAATTCCGTTTTCCCAAACGGGCTGGGAATTAAGTGTTGGGTTTCCGCTGGCCCGCTGCGGAGTGCGCCCCCAGGGACCTCGCCAGCAACTTTCTCGTCGCCATGCCAGTTCCTGCCGCCGCAGCGCCGACGCTTGAGCGCGCCACCGACCACCGTGGCGTTGGGTCATTGCGTCGTCGAGCCTGGACGAAGCTCCCTGAAAACGTTATCGGTAACTTGCCCGGGCAGGGCGCGGGGAATTTTAACGAAGATGCGACTTTATAGGTAAAGCAAGATCATGCTGGCAACGGACAAGTCATGCCGAAACCGGGGCCGCCGCTACAATTAGTCTCGAACCGGGTATATCGACGGAACGAAAAACTTTCTCGAAGCTGCCATTCGAATGCGTTGGTTGAGAATTTCTCCCCGGCACTACAATATGCGGCATGGCTTCGTCTATAAAGTCGCTGCGGACGGCGGGACATTCGGTAAGTGCACTTCTTCTTACGTTTGGTCTTGTGCTTTTCGCCCAATACGCTTACTTGTACGGCCAAGACAAGTCCGGATTTCCAGATGGCCACGACGCCGTTCAGGCAGCTCCAGCTAGTCACCGAGTCGTTTTTGAGAACGCGTTCATTCGCGTCGTCTACGTCACCCTGCCCCCGGCTGGCTCATCCGAACCCATGCACACCCACCGTTGGCCTAGTGTATTTCTAGGTTATGACACGGGGGGCAAGACAGCGCACATTCGGTACCATACCCCCGACGGCAGAGTTCGCGACATCCCTAGCCAGACTGAACCGGTTCACCCCGGCACGTGGGGCAGTGGCCAGTGGAAGGCCCCGGAACCTATGCATTCCATCGAGGTGGTCGAGAATCCGGCGCCCGGGCCAGGCGGGTTTCCCGGATGGCTGCGTATCGAAGTGAAATGCGCGTCGAAGTAGCTCGGCGACCCCGACGACTATATGTTCATCGATGCGCGATGTCGCGCGTGCGGACTACCTCATCATCGGGAATCTGCGGCATATCCCGAAGTTCTGGAAGACGATGAAGATCATCACGTCTCGCAAGTTCATCGGGATCCTGGCTCCTCATTTGGTCTTGTAGTGAAGCGCTTGAGTAGCGCGGAAAACGCCGTAAACCTGGTGGCCGCGTCAGCAGTTCTTGCAACCGTTATTCCCGCTAACGGACGGGGATGGGGGAACATCATTCGCTGGGTTCTCGTCAAAAAAACCATTCGGCTTCAATAGAAAACCTATGTAAGCGGTCGGCATAACCGGGCAATCTTCTGGTCGCGGGATATGGGTGTGGCCAAAGGTGTACCAGAAAACGACATCTGAGTTCTCGATGGGGCGGTCTTCCCGGGTCCACTTCTCCAGACCGTCACCGCCTCTGCTTTGGTTTGGATAGTCTCCTGCGGCGTACTTCTCTTCCGGCCTGTATGGGGTAACCCAGACATGATGATTCACAAAGCCGGCACGCCGGCGCCACGACGCACGGGGGGAAGCAAAGGGATATGCGTTGTCCCCGGGGAAGAATTTATAGCCAACGGGGTTGCCCAATGCATTCTTGACTGAAGGATTGACGAACTTCCAGGCCCGTCCCGACTCCAGATTCAAGTGGGCCAGCGCCTGGTGCTCAGTCTTGAGGTCAGTTACTCGTGTATGAAATGCATTTTCAAAGGGATTCGCCTCATCGATCTCGTCGGGTACGACATCTACTTGCTGCACCGTGTTCTTTATTCCGTCTATGCCAACATCGAGCCGCACGTTAAAGAAATGTTGATGGTTGGGTGCATACAACAAGGGCGCAACCATGGTTCCGTGCTTTGGCGTCTCCCCTTCGTGGGCTGCACCGAGGGAAAGAATGCCGGTGAGCTTTATTTCGAATTGGATATTACCGTCCTGGTAGAAATACCAAAAGAAGCCGTACTCGTAATTCTCCACGGTTGAAATCGAAGAGATGACCAACCGGCGCGACCGGCGCACCTGGGGAGCATCCGGCAACCTGCGGTCCGTGTGCTTCCAAAGAATGCCATAGTCTTCTTCGTGAACGCAGATGGCGTTGGGGATGGTGAAATCACGGCCCCTGCTGTCGCACAAAAAGGCATCGAGATATTCGATGTGACCGACACAGTCGCACCCGAGCTGGAGACTGTTGGCACACATACCCATTCCATATTCGCCGACGTCAAATGCATTTTTCCGCGCCTGCGTAGGCCGGGGATCTCCATAGGGAACGACCATCTCTGTGAGCGAGGCGCGGTAAAGAATGGGGCGCGCTCGTCCATGGCCGGAGTAACGCACATCGTGGATGGTGAGCCCCTCGCGCGCATTGAAGCCGATCACGAGCGACCAGTTTTGCCAACGGATTCTCGAGCCCTGCAAGGAAAAACCAGGCCCTTCCGGTTGTGTGATGTGCAGCGGCTTGATATCAGTCCGCCGATCGGCTACACGATCGGCTGAATAGTTGGCCGGCTTTGGCGGCAGCGGCCACTTTCCATATTCTTCCACGCGGATCACTTCCATCCGGTTTAAATCGACCACCGGACGAAGTCCTTCGATGGGCCGCGCGTAGCCGTTGTCAGTAGGATCACTACGAAGAAAACACAACGGGCGAGCTAAGCGCCGGGTGCTATCTTCCTCTGAACCGTAGTTTCCTGCGCTCCAGATATCGACCATCACCAGAGAAGTGTCTGTTATCCCGTAATGCTTTTCCAAGGCAGACCTGAACTCTTCACTGGCCAGGACAGCCTGCTCGCACTCCACCTGCTCATCGATAGAAAGCGTCGGTTGAGCGCCGGCAGGCCCCGGTTCAGATTTCGTAACTGAACCTTTGTCGAGGTCGATGGTGACGCTCAGTACACTGTTGCGTGCGTTGTCGAACAAGACTGCAACCGCTTCACGGCGAAAGGCGGGCCCGTTCGGCCAGTCGTACACGGTTGCCTTGGCCGGTTCGCTCAACATGACGCTGATAATGCGTGTCGCCGGGCCGAAATCCTTAAGGCCCTTCAACGCTGTAACGGCCTGCTGGATGTCGGTTGCGCTGAGTGGTTCAAGAGGGTGAATTGTCTGGATTTCGGCTGCGCTGAGTGTTTCAAGAGGTTGAATCGACATATTCAATTGCTCCCGATCTGCGAATGTCTTCGATTACGAGCGTACACAAGCGGCGGCCGAAACGAAAAACAATCTCGGCATCGCCGCTGGAGCAAAGAAAACGAGCACCGGCCGCGGCAACTAAAACGCCGCCGCACCAGCTTCGGCTACCGCGTGGTCCTGTTCACCAGAGCCGCCGCTTACCCCGATGGCTCCCACTACTTTGTCACCGCGCTTCAGCGGGATGCCACCGGCAAAGATCATGATCTTGCCGTCGTTCGAGGCATGAATGCCGAAGAACTGGCCACCAGACTGCGAGTGCGTGGCGAGGTCTTTGGTGGCAATGTCGAAAGCGCGCGAGGTGTAGGCCTTCTTGATGGAAATGTCGATGCTGCCCAGCCACGCGCCGTCCATGCGCACATGCGATACCAGGTTGCCGCCTTCGTCAGCCACAGCAATGTTCATGGGCTGACCGATCTCCTTTGCTTTCTTTTCTGCTGCTGCGATGATGCGGCGAGCGTCTTCCAAATTCATGATTGACCTTTCGTCAGTTAACTAGATTTGTTGGGCGTGCCTGCGAGCAGGCACACAAACTCCCTTGAGTAGACCAAACGACGTAACGTTAAGCAATTGAGGTTCAGCTATGCCGCGATCGTCCCGTGGGGATCGAGTACGAACTTCTTGGCTGCCCCTTTATCGAAATCCTTGTAGCCCTGAACCGCCTGGTCCAAAGTCACGACGGTGACGTTGACGGCCTTGGCAATTTTGATTTTGTCATGCAGGATTGCCATCATCAGCTGGCGGTTGTACTTCATCACCGGACATTGACCGGTGGTGAAGACGTGGGATTTCGCCCATCCCAAGCCGATGCGGATGCTGAGGTTTCCCGTCTGGGCGCTCTTATCGGACGCGCCAGGATCCTCGGTCACGTAGAGTCCCGGGATGCCGAGAGCTCCGCCAGCGCGGGTAATCGTCATCAGCGAATTCAGCACTGTTGCAGGGATTTCCGTTTTGGCGTCATGACCGTGACCACGGGCTTCGAACCCGACGCAATCGACTGCGCAATCGACTTCTGGAACCTTGAGGATCTGGGCAATCTGATCGCCGACGGAGGCCTGCTTGGAGACGTCAACCGTTTCGCAGCCGAAACTCCTGGCTTGCGCCAACCGCTCCGGAATCAAGTCGCCCACAATCACGACCGCGGCGCCCAGCAGCTGACAGGCGGCTGCACAGGCGAGACCGACCGGTCCCGCCCCGGCAACATAAACCGTGGCCCCTGGACCAACCCCCGCAGTAACGGCGCCATGATAGCCCGTCGGCAGAATGTCAGACAGGCAGGTCAGGTCGCGGATCTTTGCCATAGCCTGCGCTTTGTCGGGAAATTTCAGCAGG
>CAZSUK010000354.1:0-7875 GCA_964609355.1 uncultured Acidobacteriaceae bacterium
TGGGATTTAGAAGTCTGCATGAGAACTGGGTTTTGTATCAGGGCACGACTTTAGTCGGGCCGAAAATGATCGAAAATATGTCGGGCTTTAGCCCCTGCCTGTCGTGCCCAGCCCCGAATTTTTCCGCAGCCTCTTTAGCCCCTGAGGGCATCTTTCTGCCAGCGCATAAGAGGATTCAGCGGATCGAAAAGCGTACCTCAGCGGCTAAAGCCGGACTATGGCTGTGTCATTTGCGGTACGGCTGAAGCCGTGCCCTTCCGAGGCCGAGTTTTCACGCAAGTAGCGGCGCTTATAAGCCGGGTTGCAAAGTGATGGCAGTGATTTCAGGGGGACAGCGAAAACGAAAGGGAAGAGTCACCGCACCGATGCCTCGGTTCACGTAAAGCTGCATCCCATCGCCCAGCTTGAAAAGCCCGTGCACGTACTTGGTGCCCATGTCTGGCAACATTAACGGTGGCAGGAATGGGAAAAGGATCTGGCCTCCATGGGTATGTCCGGAAAGTATCAAATCAACCCCTTGCCCCATCGCATAGTCGGCAAAATCAGGCTCGTGTGCCAGCAGGATGGTGGGCTCCCCGTCCCGTCTTAGTCCCGTCGGCAGAGCGGTGGCCAGGTCGGGCCTCTGTATCAAAACATCCTCAACGCCCGCCAGCCAGATCCGTTGGCCCTGGCGTTCCAAGGGTACAGATCGATTTGCCAGTACTGGGATGCCATGGGTGGTCAGAGCATCCGTCACCGCGTGAACACCGACCAGGGCGTCGTGGTTGCCCATAATCGCATAGCGCAGCGGACATTCGATGTGGCTCAGGATTTCCGCGCAATGATAGGCCAGCTTGACATTCGTGTGTTGCGGGAGTGGATTCGAGCTGACGAAATCCCCGGTCAGGAAGACCAGGTCCGGAGCCAGCGCGTTTACCTTGCGGACGATGGCCTCGAGGAAAAAAGCTTCGGTGTACGCATGGAAATGAAAATCGCTGATCTGCACCGCCTTCATGCCCGCAAACGCGTCCGGCAATCGGGGAAGTTTGATGGTTACGTCGATGAGTTCGAGTTCGTGACGGGAGATTTCACTGGCGTAGAACACAAGGCCGGCGGCAGAGCCGGCAGCCAGGCGAAGGAAATTTCGCCGGGTGATCAGGGTGTCAGCGAATAGGGCTGTTTTGGGAGGTGTAGCGAGAAGAGTGGGTTCCATTAAGCGCGCTCGCTCCGCGGGGGACTGGCTACGCTTTCAGTTTAAGCGGTGGGTGCCGTTTCAACCAAGCTGCCCCGTACCTCAAATGGGGCATACCAGTTCCTAATTCGACCCGGAATGACGCTTAAGCGGGCGAGCCGGCAACAATGTCGCGCAAAGCTGGATAAATCCGCCGGTATTTCGCGTAGCTTTCCTGCATAACGATCACCGCTTGCGGATCGGGAGCTGTGCGGCCGGCCACATGCACCACCGCGTCGCAGGCCGCATCGACCGAACTCCAAACGCCGGCGCCTACCCCGGCAAGCAAGGCGGCTCCGTAGGCAGCCCCTTCTTCCGCCTGCACGGTCTCAAGCGCCTGACCGTAGACATCGGCCTGGATCTGCCGCCAAAGAGAAGAGCGCGCACCGCCTCCACCCAGGCGAATGGCCTTCACCGGAATGCCAAGCTCGCGGAAAATGGTCAGCGTGTCTTTCAGGCTAAACGCAACCCCTTCGAGAATGGCCCGCACCACGTGGGCTCGGGTGTGGTCGGCGGCCAGGCCCAGCAGTGCTGCGCGTGCGTCTGGATCGAGATGGGGAGTTCGCTCCCCCATCAGGTAGGGCGCCCAAAGTACGCCCCCGGACCCGGGTGGAACCCTTGCGGCTTCGCTGGTCAGCTGGTCGTAATTGCTGGCCTGGGCGAAGTTGTCGCGCAGCCAACGGAGCGAGAGCCCGGCCGCCTGGGTCACGCCCATGACGTGCCAGCGGGCAGGAATGGCATGGCAGAAAGTGTGCAGCCGTCCCGCGGGGTCGCTTACCGGCGCGTCTGAGGCAGCGAAGACCACCCCCGATGTTCCGATGGTCGCGCTCACATCTCCGGGGCGGACGATACCCATTCCGGTTGCGCCTGCCGCCTGATCGCCGGCCCCGGCAACCACCGGGGTGCCCGCCTTCAACCCTGTACTGGCGGCTGCGGATTCCGTCACCTGGCCTACAATTTCCTGCGACTCATAGAGAGCGGGGAGGCAGTCCGGCTTCAGCCCCACCGCATCGAGCATGGCATCGGACCACCGGCGATGGACTACATCGAGCAGCAGGGTGCCTGACGCATCGGCAACGTCGACTGCGCGCACTCCGGTCAGGCGCAGGCGAACATAATCCTTGGGTAGCAAAAAGCTGTGAAATCGCCGCCAGATCTCGGGTTCATTGGTGCGCACCCAAAGCAGCTTGGTGAGGGTGAAGTTGGTGAGAGCGGGATTGGCGGTCAGCTCCACCAGCCGTTGCGGGCCGATTTTTTCGTTTAAATAGCGACACTCGGCTGCCGTGCGCTGATCGCACCAGATGAGTGCGGGACGCAGCACTTCATCGTTTTTATCCAACAGCACAGCGCCGTGCATTTGACCGCTGAGACCGATGCAGGCTATCTCCGCCGCAGGCACCCCACTCTCTGCAAGCAACTTGCGTACGGCGCCCTGGCAAGCCTTCCACCAGTCGTGCGGCTCCTGCTCCGCCCACCCGCTGCGTGGAGAAGCAAAGGGCTCGTGCTCATGAATCGCAGACGCGATGACCGCGCCTGATTCGTCAATGAGCAGGGCGCGCGTTCCACCCGTACCCACATCGATGCCTAGAAGATGAATGCTCATATGTTTTTTGCGACTCGACTTCACACAAATGCCGGGTGCCCCACATCCCGGATTTCCTGTTAAGACCCCTGGATTCTCGGGACTTCATGCGCCTTTCCTTAAAGAAAGGCGCACGCGCTGTCTTGTCCAGTGCCCTTGCAGGAAATCCGGACATCTCGCTTGTACTTTGCGAGATGTGGGATACCACAAGTGTTGCGTCTGAACTTTCCCGGGTGAAACCTTGTGGCCTTAGAACTGGTTCCACAAGTATTGGTTATACACATCGTGATGGAATTGAATCTCGGGAACCTTGATCAAGCTGCCGAGCAGCCGTGGGCACCGGTCCGCCGAGGCCTGCTTGAGGTCGGCGTAACGAGCCTTCACGTCCTCTCCCAGCAGGGTCGTGGTCCACTTTGATTTGCGAAAATCGTCGATCGCGGTATACACGTTATCGGGCAGATATCGCTTGGCTTGCCGCAGATCCTTGATCTTCGAAATCTCACCCTGAATTCCGGTGCGGAAGATGGAGTACATCACCATGTAAGGATTAGCGTCCGGTCCAACCGAGCGCACTTCTACCCGCGAGCTTCTTTCGTTGCCCAGGGGTACCCGCACCATCGATCCCCGGTCGATGGGCGACGCCTTGATCTGATTGGGCGCTTCAAAATGCGGGTCGAGCCGGCGGTAAGCATTAACACTGGCATTCAGCAGCAGGCAAACATCGCTGGCGCTGGAAAGAATGCGATCGATAAAGGACCACGCCAATCCGCTGATCTTCTCTTCTCCCTTGGGATCCCAAAACAGGTTCTTGCCCGCTTTGCTGATGGACACGTTGGTATGCATGCCATTGCCATTGACGCCGATCACCGGCTTGGGCAGGAAGGAAGCGGTGCAACCCATGCCGGTCGCCACCTGGCGGCAGATCAGTTTGTAGAGTTGGATCTGGTCCGCGGCAGCGACCACCTCGCCGTAGCCGTAGTTGATCTCAAACTGTGACGGTGCGACCTCGGGATGGTCCTTTTCATTCTCGAACCCCATCGCGCGCTGCACTTCGGCTGTGGTGTCGATAAATGTGCGCAGCGGGTCTCCGGGAAGGGAATGGTAGTAACCGCCGGTATTGACATACTCGAACTTGCCCGTGTCGTGGAAGCGGCGCTCGGCGTCCACACCTTCGAAGAGGAAGCCTTCAATTTCGTTGGCGGCGTTCAGGGTGTAGCCATTCTTCTTGTGCTGTTCGGCGGCAAAGGATTTAAGCACGCTGCGGATGTCGGCGGGGTAAACCGCTCCGCTCTTATCGATTACTTCGCCAAACACGATCACCTTGCCGGCGCCGAAGAAATCAGCAGGCACCCAATAAAAAGCGCTCCAGTCAATTCCCAGTCGCAGGTCGCTTTCCCTTTGCGCGGAAAAGCCGCGAATCGAGGAGCCGTCAAAAGTGAGGTTGTCCCAGCTCTTGATGATGAATTTCTTGTCGTAATCGAGCATGTGTAAGCGGCCTTCAAGGTCGCTGAACAGAACGGTCACCGCCTTGATACGCTTCTCGTCGGTGAGGTACTTGAGCCGTTCTTCCCGGATTTGGTCCTGAGGAACGCGATTCTTCCGCTCCTCTTTCGCTTTCAAATTCAATTCTTCGAGCTCTTCATAGTTGAGCGTGAGAAAACTGCGCAAATCGTTCGACATGGATCTCCTCTAAAGTGGATATCGCGGTGTTTGCAGATCAAAATCAGGATATCGCGTGCGGTCGACCGGTATCGTGCTGAAATCATGCCCAGGCGAATCGAATTCCAGTTATGCTGGTGGCGGCGTTGTCCGAAGGAGCCACATCATGGTTACATCCCCGAATAGTGTGTTAGCAAGGGGCGGTTCGTTTCCCATTGGATGGGCCATTTTGCTCATCATTGTCGGGTTCTTTGCCCTGGCGTTGCCCTTCGAGGCAGGCATTGCCATCGCGATTGTGGTCGCCGTGCTGGTGATCGTGGCAGGAATAGCCCATCTCGCCGGCAGCTTTGCCGCCCGTACCACCGGAGGCTTTTTCTGGCGCCTGCTGGTCGGATGTGCTTATCTGATCGCCGGCGTCTACCTGCTGATGCATCCTAAGTTGAGCCTGGTATCGCTCACCCTGGCACTGGCGGTTCTCTTTTTCGTTGAGGGCATTTTCCACATCGTGACCTGGTTCCAGGTGCGCAGTGCTCCTGGCGCCGGATGGCTTTTATTCGATGGGATTGTGACCCTGATCCTTGCCGTGTTGATCTGGCGTAGCTGGCCGGCCAGCGCGGTGTGGGCCTTGGGAACCCTTGTCGGCATCAATCTGTTAATGAGTGGTTTCACCCGTCTCATGTATTCCAGGGCACTGCGTGCGTCATGAATCTAGAAGACACTGAAAAAGCTGCTGCAGCTCGCAAGAGTATCGAGTACGTCAAGGACGGAATGGTGGTTGGGCTGGGCACCGGCTCAACCGCGACTTTTGCCATCCATTTTCTCGGCGAGCAAGTCCGGGACGGACTGAAGATTCGTGGAATTCCTACCTCCCGGGCCAGTGCCGAGCTGGCGCAATCCCTCGGAATTCCGCTTACCAGTTTCGATGAAGTGGACCACACCGACGTCACCATTGACGGCGCCGATGAAGTTGCTCCTGGTTTGGCCCTGATCAAGGGAGGCGGTGGCGCTTTGCTACACGAAAAAATCGTAGCCGCCGCTTCTCACCGCCTGGTCATCGTGGCCGACGAACACAAGGTGGTGCAGCATCTGGGCCGTTTCCCCCTGCCGGTTGAAGTGATTCCCTTCGCCGCGGGTTCGGTCAGGAGAAAGCTGGAAACGTTGGGAGCAAATCCAGTTCTGCGCCTCGGCCACGACGGCTCTCCGTTCATCACGGACGAGGGCAATTACATTTTCGATTGCCACTACGGGGAGATTCTCGACCCGCCAGCGCTTGCCCAGGCGCTCAAGAGCATTACAGGCTTGGTAGAGCATGGCCTCTTTTTAGGATTGGCATCCGTTGCCATTGTTGCAGGCCCAACGGGGTCCCGGGTCATCGAAGCGTAGTGGTTCCGTGCCGTCCCTTCGGGATTACTTCATTGCGGACCTACCGAGGGCTTTTCCTGGAAGGGCACGGCTTCAGCCGTGCCACAAGGAATGCTGCAAGATTCGGCCGCTGGGGTACGTTTTTCCATCCTCTTAATTCTCTTATGCGTTGATAACAAGATGCCCTCAGGGGCTAATGCTCGCAGCGGCGAAATAGCCCGGGAGCGCTCACTCAATTACGGCACAGCTGAAGCTGTGCCCTTCCAAGAAGCTCTCGCACAGAATTGGCCTAGGACTTCTTCTCAATCGGCGCTGTATCGTGAAAGCGTTTCATGTCAATACCCGCCATCCTGCCTTCAGGGTCGTACACAAAAATATCGGCGAACTTTGCATCCCAGATCACTTCGTTCGCGCGGTAAGACGACCGAGCATTTACGACCTGAGAAAAGGTCTCGTCCATCCCCGTAAGCAGTATCAAAAACTCCGCACCACTTGCACATAGCTCATCTTCTGTAATCCCAAACAGCGGGCTATTCTGATCGATCGTGTGCACGATCGTCCAGGACAGAGGGAAGAAGACCACGCTTTCGCGCTCCAGCTGCAGCGGATAGTAGCGCCGTACCGCGACCCCGCTGGCATTGTTCTCAAAACGTGACACCAGCACCCGGGCATGAAGATCAATGATCTGGTTGTTGCGCGAGTTGACGATGCGGAACTGGAACGCGTGAAAATTGCCCATCCATGACATCACCGCGTTTTTGCTAAACAAAATGTCAGCGACCGGCCGGGAGAAACGCGCAAACACCAACCCCGTAACCACCGCCAGACCGAGCAAGCTAACAACGGACTCTAGCGCGACCAATATGTTCGTCCCCAATCCCACCGGGACCGTGCTTCCATAGCCAATCGTCGCCGAAGTATGAATGCTGAAGAAGAATGCCTTCAGAAAAGGAGTATTGAGACCGGTATTGAGCGTGTTGACCAGCCCATCCGATCCGACAGCCACGTACAACAAAGCAAAAAAGCCATTCAGCGCGAGGTAGGCGATGGCAACAAAAAGAAAGAAGCGGTTCCACGTGGTGCTGACCAGGTTGGAATAGGCCAGAAATGCATGCAGTCCGCGGCCGCGCGCCTGCACATTAAAGCTACCGTCCCGATTCAGCAAACGCAGCTCACGCTGCTGTGAGAGGACTCTGCCAAACCCCAAATCACTCGATGGATCTTCGGGCGGCCTGACCGGTATTTTGCCCGGTAATTCTTTCAGTTCCTGATCGGTCATGAGGTCAATTTACGGTGCAGCAGCCCGAGCGCCATCTGCAGACAGAGCCCTGCCAATTCGGGATCATACCGGTATCCCTCATCGCGCATGAACGCGTGCGCACCGTTCACTTCCACCCATTGAAAATTCGCGCCCACCTCGTCCAGACGGGCTTTGATCAGGTTGCGTCCCACCAGCGGGACATGGGGATCCTGACGTCCCCAAATGTGCAGCAGCTCACCCTTGATTTCACCCGCGCGGGCAAGCGAGTCGTCGTTTTTCCCCAGACCGAGGCTGTGGCTGTGAATGTCTGTGGCGTAAAAGCACACCGTGGCCAGTACATCAGGGTTCATCGCCGCACGAAAGGCCAGGTGCCCGCCCATGCAGATGCCAATGGTTCCCAGCCGCCCAGTGCAATCCTCACGGTCACTCAGATAATTCAGCAGCCAGCGCGCATCGCTGTCGTAGGAGGAAACCGGTTTGGCGTACTTGTCGGCATTGCCTTTGTCTGATCCTGCCTGATCGTAGTGCAGCACCGTCCCTGCCGGTTCCAGCTCGTGATAGACCTCCGGAACCGCGACCAGATACCCATGGCCCGCAATAAAGGCAGCAAAACGAAGAATCGGTCCAGTGGCCTGGAAAATTTCAGAGAATAACACCACTCCGGGGTACTTCCGATCGGCAGCGGGGCGAAGGATGTAGGTCCGCATGGGGCCTGTGGGGGTGGCGAGATCAACAGCCGTTTGCTCTTGCAGGATCATAGAAACTCTCCGGCTCCACTTAACTGATGCTCAGCTTAACTGA
>CAZSUK010000355.1:0-15036 GCA_964609355.1 uncultured Acidobacteriaceae bacterium
TAGCTTCATTCCGGCGACGCTGAGAGCATTGCGAAAACCCTTGAAGCGATCGATCGCAGGGCTCGTTCCGTGGCCGCCAATGTGGGCGATCCTCCTGCGTCCCAGAGCGATGAGGTGACGCGTCGCCAGTTCCCCCACCAGCACGTCGTTCGACCCCACGAAATCGGTCTTCAGCCTGGGGATGTTGCGGTCGATCAGGAGAATTGGAGGGCCCCCAGCAGAGTCGAACTCCGCCTCTTCGATCCCCTGACATGAAGCCACCACAAGGACATCCACCCCGCGGTTCACCAGAGTACGAATTTCCTGCCGCTCAATCTCCGGATCCTCTTCAGAAGAAGCCAGCACCAGCGCCAGCCCGCTCGCCCGTAATGCGCCAGCGAGATATTTGGCAAACTCGCCGAAGAAGGGATGCACGAGATCTGGCACGATCAGGCCCACCGCAAACGTGCGGCCGCTCGCCAGCCCTCGCGCCTGCATGTTGGGCTGGTAGTTCAGCTCGGCCATCCGCTTCAACACCCGGGCGCGGGTTCGCTCGCCGATGTCCAGGCCGCCGCGCAACACCTTCGATACGGTCACGGTGGACACGCCCAGATCGGCAGCGATGTCTTTCAACCGGACTGCCATTTCGCTCCTCGAGAAAAGTTTGCAGCAATCATCCGAAGCGGGTCTGCCGCCACAGGGCCCACCCACCGCCTATCAGCGCAGCGAGCAGGGCCAGCGTTAGCACCGCGATCCAACCCAGGTTCATGGCCAGTGGGGGGACGATAGCGTTGACCCCGAGCCACAGAAAGAGAGCGCACGCCGCCACTACGATGGCTACATCCCACCAGCGGCGGCGTTGGCTACGGGCGCCGAATTCTTCTCCGGTCTGCGCCAGCAACACCTCGCGGTAGTCGAGGCCGTAACGATCGCACTCTCGTTGAAGCGCATGGTTACGGGACATGGTTTCGCGAGACGAAGCCACCGCCGTGCTGATTGCCAGCGCCCCCAGGATCATGAGCACCGATCCGCCCAAAACCAAGGCAAGATGTGCCCGGTTCGCTGAGGCCAGTTCGCCAAATACCAGCGCCCCCCAGGCCAGACCCCAAAGCTGGTTTGTATTCGAAAGCGGAATACCGCGCCCGATCCCTAGATACTTGGTGGCGAACTGCTGAAAGAGATCGCCGATAACCCACACGAACCCTCCGAGGAATAGCCAGAAAAGCAACTGCCTGCTCTGGAGCAGCTGAAACGCAGACGACTTCATGCCTCCGTCGAGCGTCCAGGTAAGGAGGAACATGGTACCCAGTTCGCCCGCCGTAAACGCGGTAACGAACGAGAGCGGATTCATGCCACTCAGGTAAGCCTTGCGGTAGGGCACGTACATGGTTCCCCACATGAGGCTGGCGCCGGCCGCGGCAAGTAGACCCCTGAGCGCATGCGGCGATCCCCCCCCTCCACCCTGGATGGTGCTGAAACCCAGCATGATCGCCGCGCATACGATGCAGATACCGCCGCAAACTACCTTGACGATATTTTTTACCGGTGCTCCCTTAAGCTCGCGGAACAGGAGTACACCCCAAAGCAGCCCGATCAACGAATTGGTGTTCCACAGCGGAAAAGCCGTGGCCAGGCCCACGTCGCGAATTGCGAAGACCGTTAATGTGTTCGCGACTGCCCACAACGCGCCGGCCAGGATAGCCCACACAATCAGGTGCTTCCTGGCTAGTAAATCGGCAAAGACGTAGCTGGTTCCTTTGAGCAGGGTAGGGAAGGTCCAACGCGCGGTAAAGACGCCGGCGACCATACACAGCGAGACCGCGAACGGAGAGAAGCCGGCATTGACCAACTTGGTTGGGGCCTCTGCGGCCCCCAACCAGACGCCCGCGGCCAGACCGCAGATCACTCCCAACCCATGAAGCGAGCGGCCTGCGGCTTTCACTGCTACCGCGTTGTCTGCTGCCATCTCGTCTCCATGTCACCCACTAGTTGCCATGCACGAAAACCAGCAGCCCTACACCAATCACCAGCACAACGACGGGAATCCAGAACTGAACGTCAGTCAAAATGCAGCGCCATATTCCCGGCTGACCTGGGTGCTCACTATGCATAGAAAACCTGCTGTATCTCGAAGGAACGTAAGCGATTACGAAAAGCTGACGTTAGCGGCAGGACGGTGCTGCTGTCAAGGGAAACCAGCCTGGTGCCTGAGGAAGCGAGTCGAGTGGCCAATATTCCTCCTTCGTGGGCTTGCCTGGGGTTGCCGGCTGGTGTACGTTAGCGGTAACGTAAAATAGCTTTGAGGAGATATACACATGAGCCAATCGGCAGTTGTTCCCAACCAACCTCTCAAGGATCTTGACCAGTGGGATGACTTCGTCGAAGGCCGCTATAAGGAAGGGAAGAGCGAAGAGGAGTTCCGCCAGTACGACGCCACGGCGACTCCTGGTGTTGCCGAGTTCTACCGCCTGAACCACGAGAACATGACGGTCGACTATGTGCTGGCGAAGGAGGAGCAGTACTTCACCCTGCGGAAGGGGCAAAAGACGATTTGGGAAGCTGCCGAATTTCTCAATACCCTGGTCGATGACAGTGATCCGGATACCGACTTAACCCAGATTGAGCACCTGTTGCAGACCTCGGAGGCGATGCGCCGCGACGGCCAGCCGCGCTGGATGATCCTGACAGGCTTCCTCCACGATCTGGGCAAGTGTCTTTGTCTTTACGGTGAGCCACAATGGGGAGTGGTTGGCGATACGTTCCCCGTGGGCTGCGCCTGGTCGCACGATATCGTTTTCCCTCAATACTTTGCCAAGAACCTCGACCGCAACGTCGCCGCCTACCAGACGAAGTATGGTATTTATGAGCCCAACTGCGGACTCGATAAGCTTCATATGTCCTTTGGTCACGATGGCTACATCGCCAAGGTTATGGAGCCGTACGTTCGGGAAGAATCGCGCTACATGCTCCGCTACCACTCGTTCTACCCGTGGCATAAGCACGGAGCGTACGACCATCTGTGCAATGAGAAGGACCGGTCGATGCTGGAGTGGGTACTCAAATTCAATCAATACGACCTGTACTCGAAGGGCCACACCAAGCCTGATCTGGCGCAGCTGAAGCCTTACTATGACGACCTGTTTGCCGAGTTTCTGCCTCCCACGGTCGCGTGGTAAGTATCCAGCCCAGAGTCTTTCATCATCGTTGACCCGTGCTGATCAACGATGATGAATTGCTTTTCTACTCGTGGGTTGTGGTGCGGACAGGCCCTGCATATAGATCGGGCCTTTCCGTTGCAGAATCAACTGACTTGGATGTTTGCAAGGCATTGCTGCCAGTGTAGGTACAGGCAAAAGTCGCCGGCAGAGTGCGAAGCTTGTAATCCTCCGGCAACGCGCCAACCGTTTCCGTGCGCTGAACGGCCCGCATGCATGCGTAGTCCAAGGAATTCCAGCCGCTGGGCTTACCTACTCTCACATTGCTAAGAGAACCATCGCGGTTCACATCGAACCACATCTCTGCCGAATTTCCTGGAGGGACGTTTGCGTCAACACGTTCTAAATTACTAAAACTTTGGGAGAGCCTCTCACGCATTTGGTTCATGTAGAGATGAGAGGGTTCGGCGGAAGTCGCTACGGGTGATGTTGTCTCCAGAGATGCTTGCTGACGATCGCTGGTCGTCAACAGGGAGACTTTTGTGGGAGATCCCTCAGGTGAAACTCCTACAGTTGTGTCGACTACGGCGGATGAATTCAAGTTCTGGGAGATATGGTTTTGAATCACGTCTCCATGCGACCTGGACGGGAGAGGTTTCCAGACGCCGGCATCCGGCACCTCCACTTGAGCCTGTATGGGAGCCTTTACGCTATCGACTTGTACTGCAGGGCTGTTCGTCACGCCGTCCTGGCTTGTTGTTTCCGAATAAAAGGCGAAGCCCAGCCAGATGAGAATCACGACCGCTACGGCTACAGGAAGCAACTGCTTAAGGGTAGGAACGTTCGATAACCAGAACCAGAACTTAAAGGGGCGTTTTGGAGTAATGTTCGGTGCCGGCGAGCCTTGCTGCACCCTGGGTTCTGCTGGAGGGGCGGGAGAAACCTTTTGCCGCCGCCTTGATCCTGTGTGGGCCCATGGAGTTCCAGCAGTTGGTGGTTGGGAGGGCCTAAGAACCGCCCGCAATGCCTCTACGTCGCCAGCCTGATATGCCTCGTTCGCCAATTGTGTGAGCCGTTCGCAACGTATCCGGTCCTGCTCGTCAATTGCCAGATCAGGATGAACGCGCTTCAGAACTCGAATCCATAGCTGCTTCAATTCTGGCGACGACGTGCCCATGATGTCCTCTCGGTCCATTTAGCAGCTTCACTAGAAGATGGGCTGAGTTACAGCCTAAAGAACGGATCTATACAGGCAATCACGAAAAAGAACACGGCGCCCCGATACCTGCCAGAGCGCAGACCGTGAAGGCCTCCTTGTTAAGCCGGTTCACGGGCCGCCAAACCTTAAAGCGCTACCGCGATCTTGCTTGGTGCCGCCGCTACAGCGCTCTCGACCGGGGCTTGGCTACGTGGGTTTTTACGCCATCTCCGCCGTTTATAGTACGGCCAACCGCGAGCGGGTACAACAACGTTTGTAGGCACCTCGGTTACCTTTGCGTTAGGCTTTTAAGTTTTCCCCGGTTAACCGAGCTGATGTGGAAGCGCTTGAAACAGCGGGACTTCTGTAAACGAACGTGTATCAGCACGAGCTGCTGGATCGAGGAGTTCCGCCAATTATGACGCGAATGTCGTCTAGGCTGCTCTGGCCGTTCTACTAATCGTTCGACGATGGACATCAATGTCCGAAAGCGAACACGCGCCATGTGCTTTGCCTTGTGGCTAAGCGTTGCTCTTCAGCACAATACAGACAAATATTCATGGCACGTCGATTGCATGAATGATCCAGAAGGGAAGAAGAACAATGTCCGCTCGGGTCGCGATCACATTTCTTTTAGCCGCTGTCTTTGTGAATGACGTTCAAACTTCTGCTAAGGCGTGGGACGGATTCATCACCGATACCCATTGCGGCACAAACTGCCAGCGAACGTCTGCGATGACTCCGGATCGAGCTTGCGTTCGCTCGTGCGTGCGTAAAGGATCGAAGTACGGGCTTTGGTACGAGAATCATGTGTACGCTTTGGAACCACAGTCGGAGGTGTCGCGATTCGTAGCGGAGAAAGTTCACATTGTCGGCTATCTTTCCAACGACGTCATCACTATCAGGTCGATAACCCCAATTTCCGCGACACCCGCTGCAGAAACACGCCGGTAAACCATGCTCGCGAGACTGATTCGGGAGTTACGATGAGACGGTCCCTCCGTGTTCCCGCAGAAACGCAGAGGTCGGGCCTTGATTTCCGGGAAATAGCAGCGCATATCCTAGAGGTGTACAGTCAACTATTTCGCCCGGCTTTTCATAGTGTCCCGGCAGTTTTGCCCGCACCGTAAGATCAGCACCTCGGTCAACCAGAAGTTTTACGATGGAAAGGCCACTGTCACCGCCTTGCGTTGCCGCATGAAATATGGCCGTCTGCCCTCCGACTCCATCTTTGTCGACAACTGCCTTGCCGTTCACGTCGGCGCCACGATCCAGCAACAGCCTGACCGCATCCAGATTTCCAAACTCCGCGGCTACGTGCAGAAGTGTCGCTCCACGCAACGTGAGCATTCTTGCGGCAGTCGTCCCGAAATCGAGTGAGGGAAACTGGCGATGGACCAAAGATTGATCTTCATCCAACAGTTTCCTGAGGTCGTCCAGCCGGTTGCGAATCACTGCCATGACAGCCGGAATCTGGTATTTTGATTTTCCTCCGGCATTCAAAAGGATATCGATGCAGGTGCTCAGTACTTCGGGAGCCCGGACATAGGTACCCAACAAGTAATCGAGTGCGGTACCCGGATGCGGAACTCCCCGTGTCTTCCAAAACTCGTCGCTGCCACAATTGGGATCTGCGCCATGTTCCAGTAGCCATTGCAGCGAATCCGGATCAAGAACCTCACAGGCGGCGAAGATGATCGGATAACTGCCATGCCAGGCAGCATTCACGTCAGCGCCGTGCGAGGTAAGAAGTTCCATCATCGGAATACGCTCGCCGTCGAGCGCGGCCCGCATCAGCGGCGCGTCGCCGCCACGGTGTACGTCCGATCCGTTCTCGATCATCCACTTCGCCATCTCTAATCGCGTCTGGCTCGGCGCGACTGGTGGCATCCTGCACTCCGCCACCCAGGTGAGCGGTCCATCGTTGGCGTAACCTATTGGCGCTTCGTGCAAAGAGGCATTTCTGAGCATTAGTGTTTTGACCCGGACGAGGTCGTTCTGATCAATGGCTTCTTTGAGTTGCCCAGCATCTTCGAGCAAATCGACATGAGCCTTGAGCTTGGGCCAACTGGCAAACCCATACGTGCGGGCAACCTGCAATTGGGCGGCGGCGAGGGACCTGGCGCTGCCGGCATTGACCAGGTCCTTAGCCTGGTCTTTCAAATGGCGAAGATTAGGGCGAGCTGGGAGGACGCGCTTGGCGCCGGGTAGCTGGTTCGTCACAGCGAACTCCTTTCATGGAAATGCCCGTTGTTCGCATTGCGGGCGGAAAGAAGTTTCGCGAAAGCTTTAGATGTGTTCAAGGTGGGCTTCTACCCTTTCCGCGAACCGGATGCGTCCTTCACGCTATTTCAGCGTACTACAACCTCACAGTACAGATTGATTCGTCGCGGCGCAGCCCGCGGGTCAACCCTCTACTGTGGCGAGTAGAAAGTCCAGCAGCGTTCTCTCCGCCCAATAGCCTGCGTCGCCGGGTTCGAGCGAGAGAAAAGCGCAGTGGCCGCCGTGCCTGGTTTCAACCAGCATGACGCGGGGGTTGGAGACCAGTTTGGCGCGAGTTTCGGGAGTCATGCGGATGAAGGGATCATCGAGAGCGTGCAGGATCAGCGTGGGCACGGTAATGTCCTGGGCCCAGTTGGAACTGGCAACGCTATGGTAGTAGTCGTCCGCGCCAGTGAAGCCGCCGTATCGCGCGACGACCTTGTCGTCAAATTGCCGCACAGTCCCAATTTTGTCCAGGCCTTCGGCGGTGTACAGACCCGGGTAGAGTTCGATCTTGTGACGAAATCGCTTGAGCACTTCGCTGAGAAACCTGCTCTCGTAAAGCCGGTTCTGCGGTTCGTACAGGGCGGCAGAGGAGGCAGCCAGATCCATGAGGGGCGAGACACCCACGACGGCCTTGAGATAAGGCGGCGCAGCGGCGCCGCGTTCGCCGGCAAGCTTGAGAACCAGGTTGCCACCCATG
Organism: uncultured Acidobacteriaceae bacterium; assembly: GCA_964609355.1. GTDB lineage: Bacteria > Acidobacteriota > Terriglobia > Terriglobales > Acidobacteriaceae > PALSA-350. The sequence continues at coordinate 7,298 of CAZSUK010000355.1, forward strand.
GAATAACCAACCAGCGCGAAGCTTCGAATGAGGTATGTGCAGGCCAGTTCGGCCATCACCATAGCGACGTCCTCAGAGCGTCCCGCGTGATAGATGGAGGGAGAGAATGCTTCGCCGTCACCGCAGCTACGCATGTTCATGCGGACGACGTTGCAACCGGCTGCCAGGGCGCGCGCCGAGTTCCCCAAAACATACCCCGACGAAGATGAGCCCTCGAGCCCGTGAACGATGATCATTGTGAGCCGTTGGCTACGGACTTCGGCGGGCTGCCAATGGCAGTGGCACAGCACGAAACTGGCCCCGTGGGAGTTGCTTGGCTCCACCTCGATGAGCTGGCTTTCCGGTTCCGGGAGAGAATACGTGCGTGGCAATAGGTTGCCAACGATCGTTTGCAGATGGCCGTTACGTAGGAAACGAGGTGGTACAAAGGGGCTCATCCACGGAGAGGCTTCGGTACTGTCGAGCCGGTCCTCTGCGGAGCCCATGTTGGTGCCTAGTTTTCAATTACGGATACTCGTTAATGATACGCGTTTCGGAGATGAATTGTTGCCGGCGCGGCAAGCACAGGACTTTCGGCTATGGCGAACTCAGTCCAGCTCGGATTCTACGATTGAGGGTGCCCTGTAGCGGGCTCGCGGACAATTGGTCTTTGGTTAGTCAAGCGACGAGAACAGGGATTGGTCCGGCGTCCACCCGAGTATTCAACAAACTGTCCAGGTAACGGATCAAGCAGCGTCTCCTCGCCGCCTGTAATTGCTGCATCATCCTTCCGCTGCGTAGTTCCAAGCACTCCCTGCATTTACAGCGACTCCGCCTGCATATCGATGGTCATTTGTGAGATAGCTGCGGATGCTGGGGTAGAGGTATTGCGATTGTTACTCAGGGCACTGATTTGTCTTGCAGCTTGTCTTCTTGTGACGTCTTGCACCCGCGTCGCGGCCAAAGTGGGCCCGGCCTCGACGGAGACGATACCGGTTCGCGCCGTTCGGGCTGTCTCCGCGGACGTTCCCCTGGAAATTGCGGCAGTCGGCAATGTCGAGGCAATGGACAGCGTCGAAGTAAAGTCCCGCATTGCCGGAGAGATCAACCGCGTTGCCTTCAATGATGGAGAGAACGTAACTCGAGGCCAGCTGCTTTTCAGTATTGATCGTGAGGCACTCCAGCGTCAGGCACTGGAAGAGCAGGCGAACCTGGAGCGTGATGCCGCGATGGAACAGCAGGCGCGAGCCGTGGTTGCTCGGGACGCGGCCGCAGGAAAGCAGAGCGACTCTGAAGCTGATGTCGCCCGACAGCTGGGTGCGCTCGGCGTCATCTCAGGACAACGTGTCAAACAACTGGTCACCACGAGCGACACCACCCAGGCGTCCCTGCGTGCCGACCAGGCCGCAGTCGAGGCCGCTGCCGGCACGACCAGGGCGGATCGTGCGCGACTCGCCGAGACCCAACTGCAATTGCACTTCAGCGATGTTGTTGCCCCCATCAGTGGGCGCGCGGGCGCGGTGATGGTGAAAACGGGCGGCATGGTACGAGACAACGACACCACCCTCGTTACTCTGCTGCAATTGGCGCCCATCTCCGTTACTTTTGGGGTTCCCGAGCAGAGCCTGAGCGAGGTTCGGCGCCTCAACTCGGCGGGACAACTCATCGTGAAAGCAAACACCGATGGGAACACGGCTGCGGAGGGGCATCTCGCCTTCATCGACAACGCCGTGAATCCGACCACGGGCACGATCAGGCTCAAAGCAGCGTTTCCCAACACTGACAATGCGCTCTGGCCAGGGGAGTTCGTTAGCGTTCGGCTGCGCCTCGGCATGGAAACAGGCAGAACAGTGGTCCCGGAATCCTCGATACAGGAAGGCCTGGACGGTAAATACGTTTGGCTGATCAGGTCCGGCGTTGCTTCCATCGCATACGTCACCGTAACGCGCACCTACAGGCCGCCAAGCGGACTAGAGCAGGCGATCATTGGCAGCGGAATCAAGGCGGGCGACATGGTCGTGACCGAGGGGCAACTGCGGCTTACAGCCGGCGCAAATGTCGCTCTGCTGGATGCGCCAAATAATGGCACGCCGCGAACCGGATCTCGGCCATGACAGGCTGCGGAAAAAGTCGTTGTTGCGAAAATGTCAGGGGCGAAGAGCCGTGGTATCCCACATCTCGCGAAAAACGAGCGAGATGTGGGGCACCCGGGGTCCTGTTTGGGGCGATGAAAAAAGCCCAGGGGCTCAAGCCCGACATATTTCCGATCATTTTCGGCCCGACTAAAGTCGTGCCCTGATACAAACGGAGTTTTTCCGCAGCCTGTAAAGCCCTCAATTTGTATAACGGCGTTCACGCGGGTTTTGGACTAAAGTCCGGGGCTGGCACCGGTGTAAAGCCATTTTTTCAATGGAGATTCTATGCGCTTCACCGATTTCTTCATCCGCCGCCCGACCACCACCACGCTGCTGATCGCGGCCATCGCCGGATTCGGTCTGTTGAGCTACTTCTCCTTGCCCGTAAGCAACCTGCCCGAAGTGGAATATCCGACCATCCGCGTCCAGGCTGCGCTGCCCGGTGCGAATCCCGATGCCATGGCATCCACGGTGGCCACTCCGCTGGAGAGCGAGTTCTCAACTATCCCCGGCATTGAGCACATGACCTCCACCAGCCAGGTGGGGGAAACCAACATCACTCTTCAATTCGAACTGAACCGCGGGGTCGACGCTGCGTCCCAAGACGTCCAGGCTGCGATCTCCCGTGCTGCCGGCGCGCTGCCGGCGAGCATGCCGTCGCCTCCTTCGTACTCGAAAGTGAACCCAGCGCAAAACCCAATCCTGTGGCTCGAGATGTCCTCGAAGACGATGGCGCTCGACGATTTCGCAAAATACGCGAACCAGGTCTTCGCCAAACGCGTCTCCATGGTGAGTGGAGTGTCTCAAGTGGAGGTCTATGGGCCGGAAGCACCCGCAATTCGAGTGCAGGCCGACCCGGCAAGGCTGGCCGCTTACTCACTCGACCTGGAACAGCTTCGCACCGCGCTTACCAGCAACAGCGCCACCTTGCCGTCAGGCACCCTCTACGGGGATAGCAAAGACTTTTCGCTACAGGCCAACAGCCAGTTGACGACCGCCGGAGAGTTTTCCCAGATGGTCGTTGCCTACCGCGACGGCTCTCCCATCCGCCTGAATCAAATCGCCGAGGTATTCAACAGTTCCAGAAACGATAGGAGCAGGTTCTGGATCAACGGACGGCGAAGCGTGATCCTCGCCGTCCGCAAACAGCCGGGGTCCAACACCGTCGAAGTTGCCGACAAGGTAAAAGCCGTCATCCAGTCGTTGCGCGACTCCATGCCACCCGGTGTTTCCTTCGGAAAGGTCGCAGACGATGCCGATCTCGTCCGGGATTCCGTGGCGGAGGTGAACCGCACGCTGATCCTCACTATTTTTCTCGTCGTTATGGTGATCTTTGCGTTCCTGGGCACGGCATCTTCGACACTGATTGCCAGTGCGACCATCCCAGTCTCCATCCTGGGATCGTTCTTAGCCATGCGGTTGCTCGGCTATTCCGTGGATATGTTTTCGATGATGGCAATCACTCTCTCCATCGGCTTCATCGTCGATGACGCCATTGTCATGCTCGAGAACATCGTACGTCATCGCGAGATGGGTAAGACGCGCATGCAGGCCGCACGCGACGGCGCCGGCGAGGTCGGCTTCACCATCATTTCGATGACCGTTTCCCTGGTCGCCGTCTTTCTGCCCATCGTATTTCTCAACGGAGTGCTTGGACGCCTGCTGCGCGAGTTTGCAGTGACGATTTCTGTTTCGATATTGATCTCCGGCCTAACCGCGCTGACGCTGACACCCATGCTGTGCAGCCGCTTCCTGGCCTCGCGGCAGACTGCGGGCAACTGGTTCCAGCAGCGTTCAGAAAGGTTGTACGCGGCGATGCAGGAGGTCTATCGCCGTTCGCTCGATATCGTACTGCGACATGCACCCACAGCCATCCTGGTCAGTTTTGCGATGACAGCTCTTACCATCTATCTATTCGTCGTCGTCCCCAAGGGCTTCATGCCGGCGGCAGACGTGCCCAACTTCCACGGAACCCTCGAAGCCTCGCAGGACAACTCCTTCGACCGGATGATCAACTATGGCGAGCAAGTGAATAAAATGCTCGCGACCACTCCCTGGATGCAAAGCAACCTGTCTGGTGTCGAATCACAAAACGCCGGCTGGTTCTGGGTCAACCTAATTCCGGACAGACATCGGCCTAACGTGAAAACAATCGTCGCCGACCTGCAGAAACGCCTGAACACGATCCCCGGCCTGAATGTCTATATCCGCCCAGGTGATTACGTCGACCTCGGCCAGGATGAGGGCAGCTCGCAATATTCGGCCGCCATCGAGAGTCCCGACGCTGAAGAGTTGTACCGATGGGCGCCTCGCTTTAAGGCGAAATTGCTGTCTCTCCCGGAGCTGGCAAACGTCTCCAGCGACTTTCAAATGGAAGCGCCGCGGGTCAACGTCGATATCCGCCGCGACTTCGCCATGTCGCTCGATGTCGACCCGGAAAAGATTGCCAACACGCTCTATGACGCCTTCGGCAACCGGCGCGCCAATACGATCACGGTGGCTTCCGAACGCTACGACGTGATTTTGGAGGTTGCGAGACAGTATCAACGAGACCCCGAGGCGCTATCCGACTTATACATCCGATCGAATACCGGTAGACTCGTGCCGCTCTCGGCAGTCACTACGCTCACGCAGACGGTAGCGCCATTGACCGTCAATCACATCGGCCAGTTCCCGGCGATCACCTTTCATTTCGATCTGAAGCCCGGTGTCTCGCTGAGCGCTGCGACTGCTATTGTCCGCGGGGCCGCAGAAGAGATCGGCATGCCGGCGACGATCAGCTTCGCATTTCAAGGCACCGCTGCCCAGTTCCAGAGTTCGCTTCAAGGTCTCGGGCTTCTGCTGGTAATCGCGGTCATGGTGATCTATCTTGTTCTCGGAGTACTCTACGAGAGCTTCATCCATCCGATTACCATTTTGTCCGGTCTGCCATCGGCGGCGATCGGCGCTCTGCTGACTCTCCTTGCATGCGGAGAGGACCTCAACCTCTACTCATTCCTTGGCATTATTTTGTTGATTGGAATCGTCAAGAAGAACGCGATCATGATCGTCGATTTCGCGCTGGATGCCGAACGCAACTCCGGCCTAAGCCCAGAGGCCGCTGTCTATCAGGGCTGCCTGCAACGCTTTCGGCCCATCATGATGACCACAATGGCAGCGCTTCTGGGCGCCCTGCCGATAGCATTCGGCAGCGGTGCCAGCGGCGAAGTCCGGCGTCCACTCGGCATCGCTGTCGTCGGAGGTCTGTTGCTTTCCCAATCGGTTACTCTCTACATCACGCCAGTCATTTATCTCTATCTCCACTCTTTTCAACGTAGAGGCGGCGACGATGCCGGAGCGGAAATCTCCTCTCTGAGGCAAAGGGCGTTGCAAAAGTCGATAGCCTCCTATTGAATCCTTCCAGTCTTGCGCTGTGTGTGGAAGTCTTTATCGGGGTCTAAGTCGTCAATCGACCCAGGGTTTCCTGCTCAAGCGTCCCTTCCACTAAGGTGTGCAAACCACTGGCCAAAAGATAGTCAAGAGGGGCTGGACAGTGTGTTCGTTCATCCTTCACCATTGAAAATCGCCGAGGCGTCAGCACCATCTGCAAGAGGATGGTGAGCATTCAAAAGCCCTAAGTTGTATTCGCTAACTCGATATTGCTGCTTTATTCTAATGGCTCGTAAGCGAAGGATAGACCACTCTATGCTTTGAAAGTTGTCCAGATGTCTACACAGAACTTACCCGCTCAGACTCAGCTGCCCGGCCAGAGTTTGGAAGCCCGACAGATTCAGTGGAAACCTCGTTTCGACGTTCTTGCTTTTTCCCTCATCATCCTCTTGTGCGCCGCGTTAAGGGCCTTTCATCTGGGCGCAGCCTCTCTGTGGAGTGATGAGATATTTTCGCGGTACTACGTGGATCTGTTTGGACTCCACTACGCCCTGTCCGACGGGTTGTCCAGAGAGACGAACCCTCCAACCTACTATCTCTTACTCCAGGCTTGGATGGCCTTATGGGGCTACAGCGAGGCGGCCTTGCGCTCGTTATCCGCTCTGGCCTCCATTCTTTGCGTTCCCGTAACCTACTTGCTTGGCCGCGAATTCGGTGGCAAGTCGCTAGCCTTAGCCGCCGCCCTTCTCTGCGCGCTTTGTCCGATGAGCGTTTATTTCGCCCAAGAGGCGAGGGTTTATGCCCTGCTTATGTTGGCTTCCTCCGTGGCACTTTGGGCCGCCGCAATGTTCCAGCGCGATTCGCGCTCGTGGAAAGCGGTTTGGTGGTACGTGTTGTCCGCTACTCTCTGTCTCTATCTTCATGTGACTGGGTTGCTGTTCGTGGCGGCGTGCACTGGGGCTGTATGGATGGCATTGTTGTCCAATGGAGTTAGCACCGGGCGGGCGCGATCAAAATGGTTGGCTTTGAACGGGCTCGTTCTGCTGCTCGGGTTGCCTTACTACCTTCACGTGTTCGCCGCCAGCCAGACTGGCGTTATTAACTATGTGCCCGCGGCGGGCATCCATCAATTGGTCTACTGCTTCTCGCTGGTTGTGGCCGGTATGGTGACGCCCTACCCGTGGCCTGCGTTCCCTTTGGCGGCCGCCGCGTGCATAGCCCTGATCGTCTCGCTCTGGCTAAACCCACCCTCCAGCCGGGCGAGCGTTACCCTCATCGGCATACCTTGCCTCTTCGTTGGGCTCCTGCTCGTGCTGAGTATTCGTCGCCCGATCTTGTTGCCGCGAACTCTTGTCTTCATGGTTGTTCCACTTTGCGTGCTCGCCGGGCGCCAGGTCCTGGTAATCGGCCGGGTCCGTTTTGCCGTCCTGCTTAGCCTGGTTGCCGCCTTCGGAACTGGTCTGTTTTTCCAGGCGACAGCACGGAACAGCGACAAGGAACCCTGGCGAGAGATCTCGCAGACACTTGCACCGGAGCTCAGCCAGGCAAATCTCGTTGTGTTGAGCCCTGTTTCCAATCCGGAAGTGCTCCTTTACTATGCACCGCAAGTGAAGAATCTTCGCCTATGGGACGCAGGTTTAGCCCCGACCATCATGCGTTCAGCCGCGGAAAGACTTCACATGGCGACAATTACAGAACCTGAGATTTTGCAAGCGATCCAAGGCGGGCAATCCGTCTGGGTGCTGTCCCACTCCTTCGACCTGGGCCGTGTGAATGAGTTGCAAGCTCGCGTGCCGGCTACCTTCTTCCGGGAATGGTTCTGCGGTAAAGTTCCCTGCGCCGCAGCGGCGCATTGGCAGCCTCGTCCTTAAGTAACGGCTACAACCTACCCTGGGAGGGGACTAAGCTCATCCCGCACTTTCGCTGTTGGCCGGTATCGCTGTTTCCGGAAGGAGGTCCGGTGAGAGGCAATAACGTTCCCGATTCCGCCGCCACGTCACGATCGTATTTACGCCGTAGTTCCAAAAGGAGCTGATGGTCACGCCGGAAAGTCCGGCGAGGTACCAGGGAAGGCCCGCAGCCAGCAGCCGGTCCGCGAAACTCAAGTTGATCAGAACGCCCAACGTGCAGGCAGCGAAAAACGTAGCCAGCCCCCGAACCAGAGCCCATCCTTTCAGCCTGCGATCACGGAAAGTAACCACGTTGTTCAGAAAGAAATTGAACATCATTGCGCCCAGCGTGGCGACGATTTGTCCT